>DATJPH010000055.1:0-9805 GCA_035506475.1 Bacteroidota bacterium
GCCGTGGGGAACGGCGTTGTCGCTTCGCCGGAAGCGGGAAGGCGGTTTTTCCAGACGCTCGAACGCGCCGACATCAGGCCGTTGGCAGTGTCCCAGGGAGGGGTGGACCTGACGATCTCTGCGATCGTCGAAAAGCATCAGGAGCGGAGGGCGGTGACGGCCCTCCACAGGACGTTTTTCCGGCGGCGCGTCCACGTCGCCATCGCGGGCCCCACGGGTATGGTGGGATCATCGCTCGTCCGGTTGTTCGGGGAACAGCAGGCATGGCTGAGGGACGAGCGGGACTTGGAACTTTCGGTTGTCGGGGCCATCAACACGAGGACCATGGCGTGGAACGATCACGGCCTCCCGGTGCGTGGGGGTATCGACGACCTGCGGGGAGGGGAGCCGGCGCACTGGGAGTCATTCCGGGACCGCCTTGTCTCCCACAACGGCGCCCCGCTTGTGTTTCTTGATTGCACGGCAAGCGAGTCGATTGCGCGCCAGTATGCGACGCTGCTCCGGTCAGACGTGGCGATCGTGACACCGAACAAGATTGCTAACACGCTTGAATTCGCGTATTTTGAGGAATTGAAGCGTTTGGGAGACGGCAGCGGCGCACGGTACCTGTATGAGACGACGGTCGGCGCCGCGACCCCGATGCTGCAGGCACTGGGAGATCTCCGCCGCACCGGCGATACGATCCGGCGCGTGGAGGGGATTCTTTCCGGAACACTTTCATATGTGTTCACGAGCGTGAACCGGGGTGAGTTGTTTTCTCGTGCCGTCCGTGAGGCTGCGCGCAGGGGATTGACCGAGCCGCACCCCGCGACGGATCTCTCCGGCAATGACGTCGCCCGCAAACTCCTCATACTTGCACGGGAGGCGGGATACCCGCTTGAGCGGGAACAGGTGAGCGTCGAGAGCCTCGTCCCGGAGGATCTCGCAGGCATCAGGGATGCGAATGCTTTTCTTGAACAGCTGTCGGCGCTTGACCACCGGTGGTCGGCGCGCGCACGGGAGTCGTCCGCGCGGGGAAACCGCCTGGCATACCTTGCGCGCTTTGACGGTACGCGGGCCGGCGTCGGCATCGCCGAGGTACCCGCGGAGAGCCCGTTCGTGCACCTGCGGGCTTCTGAAAACGCAGTCCATTACTACACGGACCGGCACTCGCCCCTCCCGCTGACCATTCAGGGGATCGGCGCCGGTCCCGAGGTGACGGCGCGCGGCGTGCTCGCCGACCTCATTCACGCAGCGCTGCATCTTGCTGCATAACGCGGGATTCCCCGAGCCCCGGTTTACTTGACCATGACCCACCCAGAGGGAGCGTCGCCCACTCTTCAGACAACCCGCGACGGAACGATCTTCACCAGCCGCGAACCGTTCAGACTGGAATCCGGAGCCATCCTCCCTTCGCTTGACGTCGCTTATACGGTGACCGGGCGGCTCAACGCCGGGGGGACGAACGCGATACTCGTCTGCCACGCCCTGACAGGCAATGCGCACGCAGCCGATGCGCCGTCCTCCGCAGGGGAAACCATCCCCGGATGGTTTCACGGGGTCATCGGGCCGTCGCTGGGTCTCGATACCCGCCGTTTCTGCGTCATTTGCTCGAACATACTCGGGAGCTGCTACGGAACAACGGGGCCGACGAGCATCAATCCGGCGACAGGGAGACCGTACCGCATGACGTTCCCCCAGATAACCGTGCGCGATATGGTCAGGGCGCAGAAGATGCTCATTGACAGCCTCGGTGTCCGCCGGCTCGTGACGATCATCGGCGGATCGCTCGGGGGGATGCAGGCGCTTGAATGGGCCGTGATGTACCCGGAGATTGTCGGCTCCATCGTACCGATCGCGACGTCCCCGGCCCATTCTGCATGGTGCATCGGCATCAGCGAGACACAGAGGCTGGCGATCATGAACGACCCCGCGTGGCAGGGGGGAAACTACGCCGCCCAGCCCGCCAGAGGACTGACGATCGCCAGAAGCATCGCGATGATCAGTTACAGGAGCCAGGGTTCATTTGTCCGCCGGTTCGGACGAACCGGGATGGCGCCCGGCGACGGTCACGAGCGCGTTCGCGTGTTCGACGACATCCCCCTCTCCTTCGCCGTCGAGTCATATCTCCGCTACCAGGGGCAGAAGCTCGCCGGGCGTTTCGATGCCAACGCCTACATTTACCTCACACGCGCGATGGACCTGCACGATGTGGGTGCCGGCAGAGCGACGGTGCCGGAAGTACTCGGCGGTATCAGGGCGCGGGTGCTTTCCATCGGCATCTCGTCCGATATTCTTTATCCCCCGGGGGAGCAGAAAGCGATCGCTTCGGCGATACCGGACGCCGTCTATACCGAGATCGATTCCCCCCACGGGCACGACGCCTTCCTCATCGAATTCGACGCGATGAACGCCCTGCTGCGGCAGTTCCTCGCATGATCACTTCATTCGGGAGCCACCACTATGGGACAGCACGCCGTCCGCATGGGCCGCAGGAAGAAGATCGCCCTTGTCGCCCACGACAACAAGAAAGCGGACCTCCTGGCATGGGCGAGATTTAACAGGGACCTCCTCGCCCGGCATGACCTCTTCGCCACGGGGACGACGGGAAGCCTCATCGTGGAGTCGCTTCAGCTGGATGTCGCACGACTGGAGAGCGGTCCGCTTGGAGGAGATCAGCAGGTGGGGGCAAAGATCGCGGAAGGAGAGATTGACTTTCTCATTTTCTTCTGGGACCCGCTCGAACCGGCGCCCCACGACCCCGACGTCAAGGCGCTGCTCCGGATCGCCGTCGTCTGGAATATTCCCGTGGCGTGCGACCGGTCTTCGGCGGATTTCATGATTTCGTCCCCCATTATGGAGACGGCGTATGAACGCCAGGTGACGGACTACGACGAGTACCGGAGACGGTTTTCGGCGGGGAGAACGCCCTGAGGAAGCCCGCGAACCCCGGTGCCGGACCGGCACCGGGGCCGCGATCGTGCTGATTATTCGTAGACCGTCGTCAGCTCGGCAGGTGGCATCGATGCCGCCGTGTGGTCGCCGGCGCTGTCCTGCGCATCACGGACCGCCATCGCCGTGACGTTGACGATGTCCGCGACTTCGTTCCCGGGAATCAGGAGGTAGACAGGCTTCCGGATCCCCAGGATGATGGGGCCGACGCAGTCTGCGTTGCCGAGTTTGGCAAGGAGTTTCACCGCTATGTTCGCCGATTGCAGATCCGGACAGACGAGCAGATTTGCTCCTCCCTTGAGAGAGCTGAACGAGTAGAGCGTCTCCAGGATCTCCGGAACCACCGCCGTATCGGCCATCATCTCGCCGTCGACCATCAGGTCGGGCGCCCGTCGCTTGACAAGCTCCGCGGCACGCGCCATCTTCTGGGCCGACGGGTGTTTCGTGCTCCCGAAATTGCTGAAGGAGAGCATGGCGATCCGGGGCTCGATGTCGACGCTCCGGACCTTTTCCGCAGCGAGAATCGCAATGTCGGCGAGCTGCTCCGCCGTCGGCTCAAAATTCACCGTGGCATCGGTGATGAACCGGACATCGTTCTTGAAGATCAGCATATAGAGTCCGGCCACCGTCTGCGTGCCCGGCTTCGGCCTGATGATCTGGAGCGCGGGGCGCATCGTCTCCGGATAGTGCTGCGTGAGCCCCGAGACAAGACCGTCGGCATCTCCGGCGTGCACCATCATCATGCCAAAATCGATCGGCCGCCGGAGGTGGTTCCGGGCGATCGTCTGCGTCACCCCTTTCCTCTTGCGGATATCGTAGTACTTGCTCGCGTAACCGTCAAACTTCGGGCTGCTGACCGGGTCGACGATCTCGATCCCTTCAAGATGGAGGTCGAGCATTTTGATCTTGTCGCGGATCAGTTTCTCGTCCCCGAGGACAATCGGCCTGGCAATTTCTTCGTCGAGGATGATCTGGCTCGCGCGGAGGATCTTGTCTTCGCTCCCCTCGGGGAACACAATCCGCTTCGGCGCACGCTGCGCTTTGTGGATGAAAATCCGCATCAGCTGCTTCGAACGGCCGAACCGGCTTTCCAGGGCGTCGCGGTACGCCGCGAGGTCTTCGATGGGCTTCCGCGCAACCCCGCTGAGCATCGCCGCCTTCGCAACGGCCGGCGCCTCCCAGAGGAGCACGCGCGGATCGAGCGGCTTGGGAATGATGTAGGTCCTCCCGAATTTCAGGCGCTCGCCCCCGTACGCCTTGATGACCGCGTCGGGAACGTCCTCCTTGGCAAGCCGCGCGAGGGCATGAGAAGCGGCGAGTTTCATCTCATCGTTGATCGCTGTGGCCATGCAGTCCAGGGCTCCCCGGAAGATGAACGGAAAGCCGAGCACGTTGTTAATCTGATTCGGATAGTCCGATCGTCCCGTCGCCATGATGACATCCGGCCGCGCGTCGAGGGCGTCCTCGTACGTGATTTCCGGGTCGGGATTCGCCATGGCGAAGATGATGGGGTCCTTTGCCATGCTCCGCACCATGTCCTTTGTCACCACCCCCTTCACGGAGACGCCGGCGAACACGTCGGCCCCCTTCATGGCGTCCGCCAGCGTCCTGCACGGCGTATCGAGTGCAAAGAACTCCTTGTACGGATTCATTCCCTCCTTGCGGCCGCGATAGACGACCCCCTTCGTGTCGCACAGAATCAGGTTTTCCCTCCTGACGCCGAGCGTGATGTAAAACCTGGCGCAGGCAATCCCGGCCGCACCCGCGCCGCTGAAGACGACCTTGACCGCGTCGATCTTCTTGCCGACGATCTCAAGGGCATTGAGAAGCCCGGCGCCCGAGATAATCGCCGTCCCGTGCTGGTCGTCGTGAAAGACCGGGATCGTCATCGTCTTCTTCAGCTCTTCCTCGATATGGAAACACTCGGGGGCCTTGATGTCCTCCAGGTTGATCCCTCCGAATGTGGGTTCCAGGGCACGGACGATCCGGATGATTTCTTCCGGGTCTTTCGTGTCAAGCTCGATATCGAACACGTCGACATCCGCGAATCTCTTGAAGAGCACCCCCTTCCCTTCCATGACGGGCTTCCCCGCAAGGGGGCCGATATCGCCGAGCCCCAGGACCGCGGTCCCGTTGCTCACGACCGCGACGAGGTTCCCCTTCGCCGTGTACTTGTATCCGTCCGCCGGGTTGGCGGCGATTTCAAGACAGGGAACGGCGACGCCCGGCGTGTAGGCGAGTGAGAGGTCGTGCTGGGTTTCGCAGGGTTTGGTCGAGACAACTTCGATTTTGCCGCGGCGCCCCTGGCTGTGGTAGTCAAGCGCGTCTTGCTTGCGGATCATTGCCATAGCGGGATCTCCTCAATTGACAATGCGCGTTGGGTACTCGGGATGAACAGCGTGCACTTCCTGAAGCGGGAACGTGGGGGAGTGCCAACGAGCCAAGGTACGGGAATTTGAGGAATCCTCCAAATCGGCGGCGTTGTTTGATTTTCAAGCCGTTTCTCACTACGTTGTGTAAACAGTATCGTCTCATACTATCGACGCCGCGCCGTGCCATGGTATCCGAAGGGCTGACGTCACCGCGGAGCGCTCCTCCGCGGACCGAAGACGCAAAAGCGTACAACCGTATCAAGCTCGCCACAGGCATCACCTCCTCCCTCCTCTCGTTCGCTCTTCTCCTGCTTCTTGTCGCAACAACCGCAGGGAAGTCTCTGGCGGCGCTCTGTTTATCGGCCTGCGCGCAACCGTACGGCGCGTTGCTGCTGTTTGCCTCCGCCGTCGGCATCATGCAGTCCGCGCTCACGCTCCCCCTTTCGTGGTATTCCGGGTTTCATCTCGAGCACAGGTTCGGTCTGTCGAACCAATCGCCGCTCAGATGGGCGCTCGAGCGCCTCAAGGGGCTCTCGGTGGCTCTGCCGCTCGCGGCGGGGGTATTCTGCATTCTGTATTTCTGCCTCGGGAGGTTCGGCGGATTCTGGTGGCTCCCCGTGGGGACGGCGCTGACGCTCCTCTCCGTAGCGCTCGCACGCGTTGCGCCGGTGCTCCTGATGCCGCTGTTCTACCGCTTCACCCCGATCGCCGACGGCTCGCTGAAGGAGAGGATCGTCGGGCTCTGCGAGCGCGCAGGCGTCCGTGTCGAAGGGGTCTTTTCGTTCAATCTCAGCAAGAATACGAAGAAGGCAAACGCCGCGTTCACGGGGATCGGCCGATCGCGGCGCATTATCCTGGGAGACACGCTCATACGGGGATTCTCCGAAGACGAAATCGAGACCGTGTTCGCCCACGAGCTCGGCCACTACCGTTTCGGCCACATCCGCACGGGGATGATCGCGGGCGCGGTCTCGACGTTCGCCGGCCTGTATGTCGCGGCGCGGCTGTACGAAGCGTCGATTGCGACACTGCATTTTTCATCCCCGACGGATCTCGCCGCCTTGCCGCTCCTGGCGATCTGGCTGGGGCTGTTCGGGCTCCTGACCTCTCCGCTGGGCAACATGATCTCCAGGCATCACGAGCGGCAGGCCGACGCCTACGCGGTCAGGACAACCGGAAAGCGCGATGCGTTCGCCTCCGCTCTCCGGAAACTCTCCGCCACAAATCTGGCGGATCCTTCACCGCACCCTCTCGTCGAGTTTATGTTTTACAGTCACCCGCCCGTCGCGAAGCGCATACGGGCCCTCGATACAGGCAATTCCTAGCGAGGCATCGGCGTGGGTGCGATCAGGTTCTTTACTGCTGCCCTTATCTCCATTGCGAGCGCAATCGCAGAGCTCCTGCTTATCTGGGCGGACAGGAAGCGGGGCAGGGTCTTTCACGCCATCGCGCGGACCTGGGCCAGGATGGTGCTCACCGTCTGCAGCGTGAACGTGACGGTACGGGGTCTGGAGAAGGTGGACCTCTCGCGGAACTATGTGTACGTATCGAACCATGCGAGCATGTTCGATATCCCCGTCATCCTGGCCGGCATCCCTGACCAGATCAGGATCATTTACAAGAAGGAGCTCGACATCATCCCTTTTTTCGGCTGGGGGCTCAGGTACGGTTCGTACATCGGCATCGACAGGGGCCGCGGGAGCAGGGCCGTCCGGAGCCTGGAGGAGGCTGTTGAGAAAATCCGCCACGGGGCGTCCGTGCTCATGTACGCGGAGGGGACCCGGACGCTCGACGGGAAACTTCAGCCGTTCAAGCGCGGGGCGTTCAACCTTGCGCTCAAAGCGGGAATTCCGGTCGTGCCCCTCACGGTCAACGGGAGTTTCTCCATACTGCCGAAGCATTCCGTGAGCGTCCGGCCCGGCAACGTCGAACTTGTTCTTGAAAGCCCGATCCCGGTGCCGGAGGGGGAAGGGAAGGACGCGGAAGTGCGGCTGATGCAGGATGTCCACGCCGCGATTGCCCGCCACTATATCGATCAGGGGTAGCCTATGGCGATTTCGATCCGGGACGTTGAACACGTCGCCTCACTGGCAAGACTCTCGTTCACGGAAGAGGAGAAACGAAAACTTGCTGGGGAGCTCAACGAGATCCTCAGGTACATGGAACAGCTTAACGGCCTGGCGACGGAGCAGGTGGAGCCCCTTTCGCACGTGATCGAGCCGGGGAACGTATTCCGAAACGATGAGGTGCGGCCCGGGCTTGACCGGGACGAGGCGCTGAAGAATGCTCCCTCGAAAACGGGAAAATTCTACCGGGTCCCCAGGGTCATCGGCGATCGATGAACGGCCCGGCTGGAAAACGGGTTGTCGCCATTATTCCCGCACGGTACGGCTCGCAGCGCTTCCCCGGTAAACCGCTGGCGCTTATTGCGGGAAGGCCCATGATCGTCCACGTCATGGAACGCGCGGCGCGTGCGCGTCTCGTGGACGGCGTGCTCGTCGCCACCGACGACGAGCGGATCGCGGCCGCAGTGCGGGCATCCGGCGGCGAGGCCGTGATGACGCCCGGGAACCTCAGGAGCGGATCGGACCGGATCGCCATGGCCGCCGGCGCACTCGAGGGGACGGAACTGATCGTGAACGTCCAGGGGGATGAGCCGATGATCCCTCCTGCGATGATCGACGAGGCGATACAACCGCTCCTGGACGATCCGTCGATCGAAGCCGGAACGCTTGTCCGGAGACTTCGCTCCGCGGCGGAATTTCAGAATGCCAACGTCACCAAGGCCCTTCTCGACCGGTCGGGCCGGTGCCTATATTTTTCACGCGCGGCGGTTCCCTTCGGCCGGGTGGCCTCCCCGGAGGAGATCATCGCGACGTCCCCGGTGTTCGCGCATATCGGTCTGTACGTCTTCCGGAGGGAGTTCCTCCTTGAGTTTGCGGCGATGACGGAGACTCCGCTGGAAACCGCGGAGCAGCTGGAACAATTAAGGATCCTCGAACACGGGCACACCCTGCACGCGGTCATCACCGGGCGCGACAGCATCGCGGTGGACACCCCGGGGGACCTGGAGAGGGTCCGGGCGGCCTATGGGGCGGAGCGCCGGCCCGGCGCCCGCCACGCGGGCCCGTAAGAGAACATCAAGGCCATACACATGATCGGCATTCAGAAAACATTCTTCGGCCACGCGAGAACGACATTCCTCAGGGGGGTTGCCTTCATCGTCCCCCTGGGCCTGACCTACTGGTTTTTCCAGGCGCTGCTCAACGCGGTGGACGGCATCTTCTCGCCGCTGCTGACCGGCTGGGTCGGCCGCCAGATCCCGGGGTTGGGGTTTCTCACCATGGTCGCGCTGATTTTCATCGTCGGTCTGCTCACGCGCAACCTTGTCGGGCGGCTCCTGTTCGCGTGGTTTGAGAATCTCCTCCGGTCGATCCCCTTCGTGCGCTCGGTGTACAGCGGGATCAAAGATCTCGTCAACGCCTTCAATATCGGCGGTAACAGTAAGACCTTCAGGCTTGTGGTCATGCTCGAATACCCTCGGAAAGGGCTTTTCTGCATCGGGTTCGTCACAAACGAATCATCGTTTGCCGGCCCGGTTCCCCCCGCCACCGAGTTTTATCACGTCTATATCCCCAATCCACCGAACCCCACGTCCGGGGTTCTTGCGCTCGTTCCCAAGGCGGAGGCCATCCCCCTGGCGCTGAGCGTCGAAGAGGGGCTTAAATTCGTCCTGTCCGGCGGCATCGTCACGCCCGCCGTCCTGCATCGCCTACAGTTCGCACATTCGTAAGGAGCATCCGTGGCACGTCGACACCAGGTCAAGTACATATTCGTCACCGGGGGGGTCGTATCCTCCCTTGGCAAGGGGATCGCCTCAGCCTCCATCGGCCTGCTTCTCAAGTCGAGAGGGCTTCGCGTGACGATCCAGAAGTTCGATCCGTACCTGAACGTCGACCCGGGAACGATGAACCCGTTCCAGCACGGGGAGGTCTACGTTACGGACGACGGGGCGGAAACCGATCTTGACCTGGGCCACTACGAACGGTTCCTTGACATCACGACAAGCCGGCGCAACAACTCGACAACGGGCCAGATCTACCATGAGGTGATCTCCAAGGAAAGGCGCGGAGACTACCTCGGCGCGACCGTGCAGGTGATCCCCCACATTACCGATGAGATCAAGCGCCGGTTCGAGGCCCTGGGAGAAACCGGCGAGTACGACGTTGTCATCACCGAGGTGGGTGGGACCGTCGGCGACATCGAAAGCCTCCCCTTTCTCGAAGCGATGCGACAGTTCATGTTCCGCTGCGGCAACAGGAATGCCATGGCGATCCACGTGACGCTGGTCCCCTATATCACCTCCGCGGGTGAAACAAAGACAAAGCCGACCCAGCACAGCGTCAAGGCACTCCTCGAACTGGGGATCCAGCCCGACATGCTCATCTGCCGGTCCGACCGTCCCCTCTCCCACGACGTTCGCGAGAAGATCGCGCTGTTTA
>DATJPH010000056.1:0-3884 GCA_035506475.1 Bacteroidota bacterium
TGTATTTCCCCTCCCTCAGCGTATCATTATTGACGATAAACTGATTGTCGAAACATCTGACAGCCGGGACTCCCGGGTTGCTCAGCCTCCCGAGAAGCAGCGTCCTGGCCTGGTAGTCGTAGACGTTTTCATCGTCCGTGACCTCGGTCTCGCGGAATATGAACCGGGTGGAGATCACAAGAATTACAGTGACGAGCAGGACGATTCCCCCGAGTATGATCCGCTCCCGTCCGGCGGTGGGAACAGTGATGGAAAATCCCCTCCGGGCCATTCCGATGGCCAGGAGGATGGAGGCAGGCAGGAGCAGGATCAGCTTCCAGAACATGGAGTAAAGCTGCAGCTCCGGGATGATCCCGCGAATCAAAGAGCTGGAATGCTGGGGATAGACGAAATCCGACGCGACAAAGAATCTGGTCTGCGCGGCAATGATGAAGTAGATTGCAAGCAGTATGAGGCCCGCAGCAAGGGGTGCCAGGCCCGGAGGCCGGCTCTGGGGGGACTCGCTCGAAGGTTTCAGAACTTGCTCACTTTCAACATGTCTCCTAAGAATAGTGATCGGGGACTCATAGTTCAAGGACGGAGATCACATATTTTGTCCCACGGTTGCACTCCGGCCCGATTTATTGTTCATTCTGTACCATGTTACCGGCATTGTCCGCGTTCGTTGCGATCCTGATACTGGGAGGTTCCGGAGGAGGCTCCGGTCTGGGCATACTCTCCTCTATGAACGTCCGTTTCATTGTCGTTGACCCCGAAGGGCGCGGTACGGGGTTTGACGCGGCCTCCCGCAAAGAGGTTGCCGACATCCCCTCCTCCAGTTACGGGGAAAAGTATACGGGCCCGGCCGATGGAAGAGAAGGGGACCGTGCGCGGAGCTTCGTGGCTTCATTTGCCTCCCCGGACCGCCTCATCGAAGGTCCGTACACGATCCGCGTGTACGGTGACAGCTCGGGCTCGTTCTGGCTCAGCCTGAGCGTGTACCGTGAGCCCGTCTCGGAGGACTTCAATATCAGGGGCTTCATCCGGGCGGGGGATCTGAAGGTCTACCGCCTGAATTATGCGGCCGATCAGTCCGTCCCGATCACAATCGACACACTGAGGTCAAAATGAAAACAGGTCTCGCTATTCTCGTCATGGCGGCGTTGCTCGCCGTCTCCTGCCGGAGGGGCCGCCAGGTCTCTCCCGGGGAGAACGCCCCGTTTGTGTTCAAGACGTACGCTGACGGCCGCCCGAACGCTTCGAAACGTATCCCGGCACGCGATGCCGGCGTCGTCCTCAGGCATGGTGACGGCCCCGACAGCTGCGACGTGTACGGCGCGAGGGAGGCGATCGCGTTCGAGTACGACGGTGCCTACTACATGCATTACGACGGGGCCGGGCCGGTCGGATGGCTCGCATGCCTGGCCGTCAGCAACGACCTGACCCACTGGGACAAGCACGGCCCCGCTCTCCGTCTGGGCGATCCGGATAAGCCGGATTCAAAGAGCGCCTCCGCCCCCTGGGTGTACAGGGAGGGGGATACGTGGCACATGTTCTACCTCGGGACGCCGCACACCTCCCCGCCTCCCGACAGGGTTCCCTCATTCCCCTATATGACGCTGAAGGCCCGCTCCTCCTCCCCGCTGGGGCCCTGGGAGAAGCAGTACGACGTTGTCCCGTTCAGGCCCACGGAGGGGACGTACTACACGATCACCGCGAGCCCCGGGTTCATCGTCAAATCAGGCGACGAGTTCCTCCAGTTCTTCAGCGCTTCGATATTCGACGCAAAGCACGACACGAAGCGAACGCTCGGCATCGCGCGGACGAAGGACCTGAACGGCTCCTGGACGCTCGATCCAGGGCCGATCGTCCCCCTTTCCGAGCAGGTGGAGAACTCCTCGCTCTACTTTGAACCGAAGAACAGCACCTGGTTTCTCTTCACAAACCACATCGGCCTTGACGAAAAGGGGGTTGAGTACACCGATGCGGTCTGGGTCTACTGGTCGAAGGATCTGAACACGTGGGATGTGCACAACAAGGCGATCGTGCTCGATCCGCAGAACTGTTCGTGGGCAAAAGGGACGATCGGTATGCCTTCGGTCGTCGTCGTCGGGCCGAGGCTTGCTCTCCTGTACGACGGGAGGTACGGAGAGAGCACGTCGCACATGGGGCGCGACATCGGTCTCGCATGGATTGACCTCCCACTGGACATTCCACAGGAGTGACATCATGAAAGTGATGTGGCCGCCTTCAGAATGCGGCGGCCGATCTTCTACAGGAGGTTTGTGGTGATATGAGTTCTCCGAAGCCTTCGCGCCTGCACCCTCCCCGGCTTCCCGCTGACCTCCCTCCCGGAGTCATAGAAGCGTTTGAGGAGGAGTCCGAGTACTCGGCTATTTCCCTCTCTGAGTGTGATCTCAGCAACCGGTCGGCCGGGAGGGTGGTGTTTGACCAGATGCTCCTCCATCACGTCACGCTTGCCCGGGCGCGTCTCCCGAATATGCGGATGACCGACTCGAGGCTCATCGGGTCCGATCTTTCCGGCGCCGTGCTCCAGAAGGCCCGCTGGCACCGTGTGGAGTTCGTCGGATGCAGGCTCACGGGGATGCAGCTCTCGCAGCTCACGGGCGGCGATATACTCTTCAGGGAATGCATACTGGAGAGCGCCCTCTTTACCTCCGGGCAGTTCAAGTCTGTCCGTTTTGAGAGATGCAGGATGCGGAAAATACTCCTTGAGAAAATGGGGCTCTCCGGGGGGGTGTTCCTGGGATGCGACTTGACGGGTGCGGATCTCACAGGGAGCACGCTGAAGGGGGCTGATTTCCGGGGCTCGGATCTCTCGGGCGTCCATGTGGATGACCGTCAGCTTCAGGGGACGATCATCGACCCGCTGCAGGCCGTGCAGGTCGCGGCACTTCTGGGGATAACGGTGAAAGACCCCCTGGACTAACAACCCCCGGCATACACCATTGGATCTTTCCATTCGACTACGCCGACGATCATTGTGTTTGATCGTCCGGGATAGTCCATATCGAATCCCTGCCGTGGGATTCTTCGGCAACCCCTCATTCGTCGGCTGACCAATCAGGTCAGGCGTGTCATCTGATAAACACTCCCCGGACAACGGTGGAACGAATTCGCCCGGAGCCGCGTTTTGACCGGCATGAGAAAATTCGAGGATCACTTTTCCGCCAAGGCCGGGACATACGCGAGTCACCGCCCGGCATATCCGGAGGAGCTTTTTGCCTACCTCGGCTCCCTCTCCCCCCACCGGGACCTTGCGTGGGATTGCGGCACGGGAAATGGTCAGGCCGCCCTGGGATTGGCAGACGTATTTCGCCGCGTCGTTGCGACCGACGCCAGCGCGGATCAGATCTCACTCGCGCCGTCCCGCAAGGGGGTCGAATTCAGGATTGCAAGGGCCGAGGAGGCCGGCCTGGAGTCGCACGCCGTTGCACTCGTGACCGTGGCTGTCGCAGTCCATTGGTTTGATCTGGACAAATTCTATGTTGAAGTCCGGCGTGTACTGAGCCCGGGGGGCGTGCTCGCGGTGTGGTGCTACCCGCTTCCGGAAATTGCGCCGGCGGTTGACCGGATCCTCGACGGGTACCTCCGCGAGACACTCTCCGGGTACTGGCCGGATGGCTTCCGCTACGTTCTGGATGGTTACCGGTCGCTCCCCTTCCCCTTCGATGAAGTGAGGCCCCCCCCGTTTTTTATGGAGGCGTCATGGAGTGTTGCTGATCTCATGGGATTCCTTCAGAGCTGGTCCGGCACGACAAACTTTGAGCGACAGAGAGGTTTCAATCCTGTGGAGCTGATTCGGCCGAACCTCATCGAGGCCTGGGGTGCAGAGGTCGAGAATCGGAGCGTTCGCTGGAAGCTCTCGCTCAGGATCGGGCAAG
>DATJPH010000057.1:0-6634 GCA_035506475.1 Bacteroidota bacterium
TCGTCAGCGATACGCAGGAAACAGGAGTCTACATCGTGGGGCTGAGCGGCGTGCAGTTCGTCCCCGGGCGGTATACCGTCCGCCTCAAGACAGGTGAGTCGGTGGTGGAGCAGCCGTTTGAAGTCCCCTGAGAGAGAGTGAACCGGGCTTGAATCTGGGGAAAAGTATCGTAACTTAACTACCCGCACGATTGCAATCGTCGGAGTTTTTCACCGATTATCAGATTCTTTTCGAGAAAGGAACACCGTGAAACGGACTCTTCTCATCGCGATCTGCGCGGCGCTGCTTGCGCCCGCGCTCCACGCTCAGCAGTACCTGGTGAAGTTCGCCACACTGGCCCCGGAGGGGAGTTCGCCGATCAAGGTCATGCGTGAGTTTGACAAGGCGATCCGGGAACAGAGCGGCGGGCGACTTGGATTCAAGATCTACGCCGGGGGCGTGGCCGGGGACGAGAAGGACGTCGTCCGCAAGATCAAGCTCGGGCAGTACAGCGCCGCGGGATTCACCGGCGTGGGGATCAACGAGATCGCGAAAAAGGTCCGCGTACTCGACGCCCCCTTCCTCTTCAAGAGCCACGACGAGGTGGACTTCATCGTCAACAAGTTCGACAAAGAGTTCCAGCAGGCGATCGAGGACGGGGGGTTCGTCCTCCTCGGGTGGGCCGAGGTCGGCCTCGTGTACATCTACTCCGACAGGCCCGTCGCCTCTTCCGATGATCTGAAAAAGACGAAGATCTGGATGTGGGAAGGAGACCCGATTGCCGAGGCGGCGTTCCAGGCCATCGGGGTCTCACCGATACCCCTGTCCATCACCGACGTGAGCACGTCGCTCCAGACCGGCATGGTCAACACGGTGTATACTCCCCCCTACGAGCTTGTCGCGCTTTCATGGTACACGCGCGTCAAGTACATGATGGGGGTGCCCCTTGCCAACAGCGAGGGAGCGGTGCTGATTTCGAAGAAGGTGTTCGACGCGATGCCGAAAGACCTGCAGGATATACTCCTGACGAACGGGAAAAAGTACTTCCGGCAGCTGACGCTGGCGAGCCGGGAGGAAAACGAAAAGTCGATCACCACGTTGAAGGAGAAAGGGATCACGATTATCATGCCGACAAAGGAAGTCGCGGCGCAGTTCGAGACGGCGGGGAAGAAGGCCCGGCAGCTCCTTGTGGGGAAGCTCTTTTCCCAGGAATTCCTCGACCAGGTCGAGTCCTCACTTCATGCATACCGGCAGGAGCACGGCAAATGAGCGTACTCAGGGCGCTTGACCGGTACCTCACCAGGGCCGTTACCTGGCTCCTCCTCCTCTTTTTCGTGCTGATGCTCGGCATCGCCGCGCTGCAGGTCGTCCTCCGGGTTCTCCTCCACACCGGCATCATCTGGGGGGACATCGCCGCGCGTCACATGGTGCTCTGGGTCGGGTTTTTCGGGGCCTACATGGCCACGCGCGAGGACAAGCACTTCCATATCGACGTCCTCACCCGTTTCCTCCACCCGAAGTTGAAGGCTTGGTTCGGCGCATTCTCCGACCTGTTCGCCATCGTTATCTGCTACCTCATGCTCCAGGCGGGCCTCACGTTCATCAACGTGGGGATGGACGCCGACTCCATGCTCTTCCTCCAGGTCCCGCAGCGGGCTGCCGCCATGATCGTGCCGCTCGGGTTCGGCCTGATCATGCTGCAGTTCATCTTCCGGATGATCGAGAACATCGTGAGGGCTATCCGCGGCCCCGGGGCGGAAGGGACCGCATCATGAGCGTCTGGGTCGTCATCGTCCTTCTCGGCATACTCGCGCTCGCGGGCGCTCCCCTCTTTGCGATCATCGGCGCAATAGGGGTCATCGCGTTCACATCGGGGGGAACAGACACATCCGCCATGATCGCCGAGCTCTACCGGCTCGTCGATCTCCCTGCACTGATCGCCATACCGCTCTTTACGTTCGCAGGGTTCCTCCTTGCGGAGAGCAAGGCGCCAAGGCGCCTGATCAGGCTCGCCGAGTCGCTCTTCGGGTGGATGCCCGGAGGGCTGGCGGTCGTCGCGCTCTTCTCCACCGCCATATTCACGGCCTTCAGCGGCGCCTCCGGGGTGACGATCATCGCGCTCGGCGGGCTCATCTACCCGGCGCTCATACAGCAGAAGTACCCGGAGAAGTTTTCGCTCGGGCTCGTGACGACCTCCGGGAGCCTGGGACTCCTGTTTCCCCCCTCTCTCCCGATCATACTTTACAGCATCATCGCCGGCGTTAATATCGATCACCTGTTCATGGCGGGGCTGCTCCCCGGGATACTCCTCCTCCTGATACTCTCGCTCTACGCGATACGCACCGGAATCGTCGCAAAGGTCCAGCGGACGCCGTTTTCCTGGGGCGAGGTCTGGAGTGCGCTGAAAGAAGCGGGCTGGGAGGCGCCGCTCCCCGTCGTGGTGGTCGGGGGGATCTACGGAGGGATATTCACGGCCACCGAGGCCGCCGCGGTGACGTCGGCGTACGTGCTCTTCGTCGAGGTGTTCATACACCGGGAGATCAAAGTCTTCTCCGATCTCCCCCGGGTCGTCAGGGAGAGCATGATACTTGTCGGGGCCATACTCGTCATGCTCGGCTCCGCGATGGGAGTCACGTCCTACCTCATCGACGAGCAGATCCCGATGAAGCTCTTCGCGTTCATCAGCACGTACGTGAGCAGCAAGATCGTCTTTCTGATCATACTGAATTTCTTCATACTCGTGATGAACATGGTGGAGATCTTTTCGGCCATCATCATCGTCGTCCCGCTGATACTCCCCGTCGCGCTCCAGTACGGGGTGGACCCGATCCACCTGGGGATCATATTCCTCCTGAACCTCGAGATCGGGTACATGACGCCGCCGCTCGGGCTCAACCTGTTCCTCTCCAGCATCAGGTTCAACCATCCGCTGACAAAGGTCTACCGCTCGGTTGTCCCGTTCTTTATCCTGCTTGTGCTGACGCTTCTGCTTGTGACGTATCTGCCGCACCTGAGCCTGCTGCTTGTCGGGCAGACCGGGGGGCAGTAAAGGAGGGGAAGCCGCGTTCGCCTCCGGCGGGACCGAACGCCCCGCCGGAGAACGGGATGGGTGTCAGAAAAGGTCGGATTTCTTCGCGAGAAGGAGTTCGGCCTTCTTTTTTGCTATGGCGTTCGCCAGCCGGAATTCCGGGAGTATGTCGATCGACGCGTCGCGCACCTTCGTCAGGAGCTGCGTGAAGAGCTCCTCATTCTGTGTCTGCACCGCGTAGGAGCTCGCGTAGTAGACGTACGTCATCAGGAACTTCCCGCCCGAGATCCTGATCGCCTTCTCGAAATGCGCTTTTGATCTCTCCGGGTTCCCGCCGAGCATCTGCGGCCGCATCCCCGCCAGCGTCCCCAGGAACAGGTCCGCCCCGCCGTAGTAGTACGACGAGTCCACCCGTTCGACGAACTCCATCATCACTTCCGCTTTCGGCAGCTCCGCGAGCGCGGAGGGTTCCGTGAGCGAAAGCTGCACGTAGCTCCCGAGCCCGAACGCCGACCAGAAAACACCCGGGACGTCGTCTTTCCCCCGTTTGGCGAGTTCCGCCCTCAGGTCATCGACAGAGCCGTCCAGCGCCTTCCCCAGCGCTGCATCCTTCCGCATGATCCGGTACCCGAAATCACGCGACCGGAGGTAGAAATCCCTGGCGCGCACGTCGTCTTTCCCTTCCAGGTAGGCGAGCGCATAGCTTGCGTAACCCTGGCTGAGGAGCCGGAGGAGCCGTTCGTTGTCGGGGTCGCTCCTGAGCATCACCTCGAGGAGCTTCATGTTCCCGGGGAGCGCCTGCTCCGCAAAGTCCAGATCGCTCTCGGAGGTGAACGCCTCGAATCCGTCGTCGGCGATACCGCCGACGGTCGAGACGGCGAGCGTCCGTATGCAGCCCGAGAACGCAAGGATCGATACACAGCAGAAGAGAATCGAGAGTTTCATCGGAAGGCCCAGTGTTGAGAACGCGCTCAAGATACCCAAAAATCTCTTAAGTGTCCATCGCGGAACATTGCGGCCGCACCCGAAGTACACATAACAGAGGACGATTCCCGATTTCGTCTTCCCGGAGGCTCTCATGAATCACAGACTTGTTCACCGAACACTCCTCTGGCCGGTCGGCCTCTCCAGCCTGCTCCTGTTCACCCCCCTTTTCTGTTTCGTTGTGATCAAGGATGGGGGATCCCAGCAGGGGCAGACGATGGAAGTGAACCTGGACCCTTCACCTGAAAAAGCGGATGCTATTCACCGCAATCTCCCCGGCTTAGCCCCCGGAGGGAAGTGGAAGCAATTCAATTTCGTGGGGAGGCCCGGCGCCGATTCCATAATGAGCGCCGCGCTCGACCGGGCAATCCGGGCACACATTGCGACCCGCGATACGGTTAACGGCATCCGGATTCACTTTGAACGAAAGGCGCGCTACGGGACATTTGTCGGCATACTGGATGAGATCAACCTCGCGGGCCTGAACCATTACGCTATTGTCGGCCCTGATATCTGGGTGCCATGCTTTCCCCGCAAGACGAAGAGTTACCCCATGCTCAGGCCTCCCTTTATATGCGGAGGGGTCATCTACCCGGACCCGACACCTGCTGAGCGTCTCCAGAGACTCCTGGCCGGCTATTCATTCCTCTCATACGTCAAATTGTTTTCAGGGCCGGGAGCGATACTCGTGGCCTGGGTGGTCATGGAAACGATGAGGGTGGGCGCCATGTGCAGAACGTAGCTCCTTCGGCGCGGACGCCAATGCGCCGTCCACACAACCGTCTGCTTACCTTCTCATCTCTACCGTCAGCATCAGGCCGAGGGGGCGTGCGTATTTCTCCAGCGTTGAGAGACGGACGTCCCCGGCATTAATTTCAATCCTCGATATTGCAGATTTCTTGGTTCGGAGTGTTCGGGCAATCTGCTCCTGCGTAACACCTGCCCGTTCTCTCGCCTGTCGAAGCATCACACTAAACTCGAAGCGCCTCTCAGACTGTGCTCGTCGCTTCTACCTCCCCGCCATCTACTTCTCGAGATCGCTCATACTGCCCTCCCATGAAACCTCTTTCCTCGTTGCTGTTCAGATGCCCTTTTGCGCGAATCTGTGAAGGCAACTTATTTGTGAACAATTGCCAGGCATATTGTTTCCGTCCGGGAGTTTTCGTATCTCCAAAGAAACGACAGGGAGAAGCGCGTGAAGTTCTGGATACTCTGGGCCATTGATGCGATGATTGCACTTGTCATCCTTTATTTCTTCTTCCTGGGGCTGGCGGACGGAACCGTCTCGATGTTTAACATCGGGATATGGATCGCGATACTGGCCGCGCTTGCCGCCGTCATCGGGGGGAGCCTCTGGCTCCGGTCTGCCGGGAGGAAAGCCCCGGCGACGATCGTTCTCCTGATACTTGCCGTCCCCGGGATCCTCTTTGCGCTCTTCTTTCTCGTTCTCCTCATTGCTAATCCCCGGTGGAATTGACACTGAAGCGGAGGAGGTTATTCATGACGACCGGTCTGCATCGCACCGCCATGTTCACACTCCTCTCTGCGTGCTGCTGTGTGGGTATTCCTGCGGAGACGCCCGCACAACATGATATCCCGGCCGGGCGGCTTGCATCGTTCGTTATTCACGATTCGTCATACATGCGGGACAGGCAGGTGTGGGTATATACTCCCCCGGGATACGACGCGCATCGGGCGGACCCGTATCCCCTCGTTGTCGCGTTTGACGGGGATGAATACCGCGATACGATGCCGCTATCGGGGGTACTCGACACGCTTCCGGCCGAGGGGGAGGCCCCGGCGTTCGTCGCCTTCCTGGGGAATCAACTCGTTCACTGGGTCCGGAAAGGCTGGCACGTTACAACAGACCCGCACCGGGTGATCGTCACGGGCTCAAGCGCGGGCGGGAACCACGCACCGCAATGGTGGCGAATGCGCCTGGGGGAGGGGATCGAGACGCTGAGCCGAGCGTGGGAACGGCACTAGCATTCAGTCGCGAACAAAGGAGTGACCTGAACCCGGATGACAACGCAGGTTGAAGTTCTGAAGAACCTCAGGGCCAGGGGAAGCCGGAAGAATATCGCAGGGATGAAGAGATTCGGCATTGTCGGCAAGGGACGCCTCGGTGTTTCCATGCCGGATATACGCCGGATAGGAAAGGGAATCGGGCGGGACCATGATCTTGCGCTCAGGCTCTGGCAGTCGGAGATTGCCGACGCGCGGATCGTGGCTTCACTCATCGCCGACCCGGCGCGATTGACCCCGGCGGAGATGGACCGCTGGGCCGCTGATTTCGATTCGTGGGACGTATGCGATCAGGTGTGCATGAACCTGTTTCAGCACTCCCCCCATGCGCTCCGGAAGATCAGGAGCTGGGCGCGGCGGGAAGAGGAGTTTGTCAGGCGCGCCGCCTTTGCGCTCATGGCATGCAAGGCGTGGCACGGGGAAGGCACGCCGGACGCTGCGTTCACCTGGATGCTTCTCCTCGTCAAGAGGCATGCCGTCGATGAGAGGAATTTCGTAAAGAAGGCTGTCAACTGGGCGCTGCGGAATATCGGGAAGAGAAACCTGCGGTTGAACAGGGCGGCAGTCAGGACGGCAAGGGAATTGACGCAGATGGAGTCACGATCCGCCCGGTGGACA
>DATJPH010000058.1:0-4087 GCA_035506475.1 Bacteroidota bacterium
GTTCCTTCCGGTGACACATCCGCGTGGCCGAGGTGAGATGACAGACGACGAGATCATGACGCTCGAGGAGGTTGCGGCATACCTGAAACTGAAGCCGCAGACGATCTACACGTGGGCGCAGGAGAAGAAGATTCCGGCGGCGAAGCTCGGGAAGGAGTGGCGGTTCAAGAAGTCAATAATCGACCGGTGGATCAATCAGCATTTTGACCCCAGGTTCAGCGAGCTTGTGAACGGACCGGAAGAGAAGGGGAAGAAGAAGGGGTAGTCCGCACCGAGGGCATCACCTGTACGCCCTGAATGCAATCCCCCATCGCGGGATCGACCTGCAGTATCGCTCATACGCATTGCCGAATTTCCTCCGCAGGGCCCTCTCCTCATACCCGCAAACGAAGAGGTGGAAGAAGAGAAAGACGATGAGGGCGTAGACCAGGAGCGCGGAGCTTGCGAAGAATGAGGCTTCAGCACAGAGCATGAGGAGTATCCCTCCATACATCGGGTTCCGCGTGTACCTGTAGAGGCCGCGAACAACGAGGACCCTGGGAGGATCCACGGGAGCCGGAGTCCCTTCACCGTGGACGGCAAAGTCCCGGACACAGAGTAGGAGGATCGCCGCCCCGATGACCCAGAAGAGGATGGAGAGGAGAGAAACCGGTGAGACAGCGGGAAACCCCGTGTATCCTGAACGGCGAAGGACGGCTCCGGGGATATACACAACCACGCTTCCAGGCGCCACAAGGAGAAAGAGCGCGACCTTGAGGTAGAGCCGCACACGCAGGGGGCGCACGACTACCGGTCGGCGGACCGGGGGATATAGAGAGCCGGGTCGACGTTCTTGCCGTTCAGCGCGACTTCATAATGAAGATGCTCCGTGGAGGCGAGACCGCTCCGCCCCGAATATGCGATCACCTCCCCTTTCTTCACGATCGCGCCGGGCGCCACAGCGACACTTGAGAGATGGGCGTACAGTGTCCTGAACCCGCGGCCGTGCGCCACGACGACTTCAAGACCGTAACCCTCCACCGGCCCGGCGAGGACCACCTTTCCCGCGGCCGTCGAGCGCACCGGGGTACCGGAAGGAACGTCGAAGTCCACCCCTTCATGCCGCTTGACGATGTTGAGCACCGGATGCACCCTCGCCCCGAACCCCGCCGTAATATCCGCACTGCTCTTCCCCCGTATCGGGGATATGGACGGTGTCTGTCCGGAGCAGGGAGAGAGAGCAAGGAGAAGGGATGCGGCAAGGAGTACACGGGCAGAGGTATTCAAGTGAAGCCTCCGTCAGAAACAGGTGGGTGATACTTACCTGATCAGCGTCAACTTTCGCGTCTGGACGAATTTTCCCGCTTCGAGGCGGTAGAGGTAGACGCCGCTGGCGAGGCCCGGAGCTTCGAACCGGACTTCGTGGAACCCGGCGTCCTCGTCGCCGTTGACGACGGTCGCGACGAGCTGCCCGAGGAGGTTGTGCACGGTGAGGATCACGTGCGATTTCACCGGAATCGCATACCGGATGACCGTGGAGGGGTTGAACGGGTTTGGAAAATTCTGCGCAAGGTCATATTCGCGCGGGAGAGCACGGGGAGCGTCACCCCCCAGGACAGGAACTGCAGCAAGGAAGAGAAGGAGAAACAGGCAGACGAAATGAGAACCCCGAAAACCCGATACGGTTGTCATGACTCACCTCCCGGTGAAGTAGACCTGCTGCTATGATCACATCAAACCGTATCAAATCGTTCGAACGGGCTCTCCTCTATGGTTAGAAAAATGTAGTCATTTACGGGGTTCGTGTCAAGCCCCGGTGCCTTTTTCCGGGGTCATTTGCGCAGGGAGAGCTCCCTGAGCCGTTTCCGGGCGTAAGGAACGAGGTCGGACTGTTCCGGGTCACCGCCTCCCTTCTTGAGAAAGCGGGCGTATGACGAGGCCGCTCCCTTGAAATCCCGCACCTCATCCTGAGAATAGGCGAGGAAAAAAAACGCACGGACGTTCCCGGGATCGAACTCGATCGCCTTGAGGTACGACTGCCGCGCCCGCTCGAAGCGTTTCTGCTTGTAGTAGATCCCTCCGATCTGGCTGAACAGGAGCCCCAGTTTCTCCGTATGAGAGGCCGCGTACGACCGGTGGAATGCATCCAGGGCCGCCTCGAGGGAGTCCATTCTGGCGTACGCGAAACCTGCGTTCAGGAAAAGGACGGGATTCTCTTCGTCCAGGGAGGCGGCGCGCATGTAGAATGCGGCCGCGGAATCGAACGACTGCAGCTCAAAATACGACTGGGCCGCGCGGGCATAATAGGTGGAATTGGCCGTATCGTACTTCGCTGCGTTGAGGAAGCAGTGGAGTGCCCACCTCTCGTTCCGGAGCTTCTCCATGCAGTTCCCCCAGCGCGCCCAGGTGTCGGCGTTCGTGCTGTCCCTCGCGGCCATCATGCCGTACATGCGGCCGGCGTCCTCGTATTCCTTCCTCTTATAATAGAGCGAGCCAAGAAGGCCCAGGGATGGCATGTACCTGAGGTTGAGCGCCAGGCTCGCGCGGAGGAACGGCATCGCCGAATCGGGCTTCCCCATGTTGACAAGCGAGGCCGCGAGGTTGTAGTAGCTCAGGTAGTCCCGCGGATTGCAGCGCACCGCCCTGATGAAGAGTCCGGCAGCGGCAGGGTAATCGTGTCCGTCGAAGCAGAGTGTCCCCAGGTTGAAGATCGCCGGGAGAAACAGTGAATCCCGGGCGAGGATCCGGCTGTACTGCTCCCGGGCCTCCTGGACTGCGCCCAGCGCGCCCAGCGACCTGGCAAACTGGAAACGAAATGCGATGTCGGATGCAGAGCTGTCCACCGCCATCCGGAGATACCTGACCGCGTTCGACGGATCGTTGAGTGCGGCGAAGGATGCCCCGAGAAAGTAGTTCGCCTCCGGGGTGCGCGGACTCCGGAAGGAAGGCTGAAGGAGATCGACAACGCGGAGATATTCTCCGGCGTAGAACGAGGCTGCGGCAGACCGGAGGAGCGTGTCGGGGGCAGTCGAATCGGCCTGGACTGTCTGCGCGAACATACAACCTGATGGTACGATCGAGGCAAGCAGGAGGAAAACGGGGAGTCTCATCATGCCCCTCCATTCTGGAGTGGATTCCGGCACGCTCGACGACTGGTCGCCGGGTTGATGCTATGATGCGCGCCGACGGGGAAAAGTTGCCCCCGGCGCCGCGCTCAACGCTTGCGGGGGGACCGTGCCCCGGATTTTGCCGGCGGAGCGGACCCGGCCTCCGGAGCCACATGCGGGACAGGAGCGGGCTTGAGGGCCAGGACGACGGGCTCGGATTCCAGCGCCGTCACCCGCTCGAAGAAGCGCCTCAGATCCGCGTAGGACCCGGGGGCGTAGTCAGTCTGGTTGATGAACAGGTTCCTGACGCACTGAATGCTGTCCCCGTCCACCCGGGAAACGCGCGTGTACACGGCATCGTCCCTCTGCAGCCTCAGGTTCTGATCACTTGGTAGCTCCTTTGTTTCGTACCCCTTCGGCACAGCCAGAGTGACGATCGTGGTGGTTCTGCTGGCGAACGGCATATTGACGGGGTACGTGCGGGCCTCGGCGCGGAACGGGTTTGACGTCCGGCGGTCGATGAGCGCCGGATTAATGTAGATGTGATCACCCGAGATTTGCGCGTATGACGATGACGAGATTCGGGCCCTGAGATACAGGGGACCACCGGTATCCTCTTCTCCACCCACGCGCACCGAATCAAGGACCAGTCCCGATCGATCCGCATCGAATTCCCTTTTCGCCAGTTCCAGGGGCTTCATGTGTCCGAGATCCCGTCGCTTCTGAAGCGCAGCATACTCCTCGTCCGCCGTTTCCACGAGCCCTTCGATCTCTCCCCCTTGCCTGATCGCAATGCACGCGGACCCACGGTGCACGGAAGGGCGCGGCGTGTTGACCGCGACCCACTCATGCGGGCCCTCCCGGACCACAAGGCCGGGGACTTTGAGGACATTCGGCGGAAGAAGGTCGAACGGCCTGAGCGGGTCCGTCGCATCCAGGAGAATTCGTTCGCCGCCGATGTTCGCCCGGACGACGACGTAGTCGAATTGACGGAGAACCGG
>DATJPH010000059.1:0-3661 GCA_035506475.1 Bacteroidota bacterium
GGTCTACTCTTCAACCTCCGACGATTCGTCCACCGCCTCCTCCCTGGCCGGCGGCGGTACCTCTTTGACCTCATAGTGCCAGCCGAGCTTGGTCGACATGAGTTCATCAAGAGCGGTGTCGGTCGGCTTCGGACGTTTTTCGAATTCGAGACTTACCTTGAGCTGATCGGGATTGACGTCGTTCTCTTCTGTTTCTGATTCGGTCTTTGTGGCAAACATCTCGATGCGCTGGTTGAACTCGATCTTGATGTCTTCATTGATCTGCCTCGCCCGCTTCGATGCCGCCACGATAGACTCGTGGACGTTTTTCCCCTCCTGGTTGAAGAATTCCAGATCGATCGGTTTGATGCCCATGCGTTGCGCTCCCTCGTCTAGTTGACCTGTAAGTATCTGTTGACAATCGTGTCCACCTCTGCGATGGCCCGGGGAAGGTCATCATTGACGACCTGGTGGTCGAACGCGGCCCCGAGTTCCATCTCCAGCGGCACCCTCGCCATGCGCTGTGCAACGGATGCCTCGCTTTCCGTTTTCCTGTTGCGCAACCGCTCGTGAAGGATTTCAAGGCTCGGCGGACGGATGAAGATTAGCAGCGCGTCCGTGTACTGCCTCCGGATGGAAAGCCCCCCCTTGACATCAATATCAAAGAGGATATGGCCGCCGCCGTCGAGCACTCTGTCGACTTCCTGCCTGAGGGTGCCGTAGTAATTGCCGTAGATCTCTTCCCATTCAACGAACTCACCTGCGTCTATTCTGCGGCGGAACTCGTCCGCCGTCAGGAAGAAGTACTCTCTCCCGTCCCGCTCGCCCTCACGCACGGGGCGTGTGGTTGCAGAGATCGAAAACTGCATCGTTGGATGGGCGTGCAGAATTGCCCGTGCGATCGTCGATTTGCCGGCACCGCTGGGGGCCGAGATCACGACGAGTCTCCCCCGTGTCATGAGCGCTATTCGATGTTTTGAAGCTGTTCGCGGATCTTCTCCAGCTCCTCCTTCATGCTCACGACAAGGTGCGCAATCTCCGTCGCGTTTGATTTCGATCCGATGGTATTCGCCTCCCGGTTCATTTCCTGGATGAGGAAATTGAGCTTTCGTCCCGCCGGTTCAGGGAGCGCCAGGGCTTCAAGGAAAAACTTGTTGTGACTTCTGAACCTGACACATTCTTCTGTCACGTCCAGCCGGTCGGCCAGCAGTGCGAGCTCCATTTCCAGACGTCCTTCGTCAACCGGGTTTTTCTCGATAAGCTGGGCCACACGTTCCCGCAGCCGGATACGCTCGGCCGGCACCTGCTCCGCAGAAAGCCTCTCAATCTCACCGAGCCTGCCGTCCAGAATCTCAATCCTCTCGCGGAAATCCCGCTCCAGCTCTCCCCCTTCCGCCCGGCGCATATCGGAAAGGGCACCGAGCGCGGCTTCAAGGGCTTCCTGAAGCACCACCCACTCCGTTTCGTCGGGTGTTCCGCCGTCCTTCTGCTCAAAAATCTCGGAGAACTGGAGCAGGTGTTCCAGCTTCACCGCCTCTTTCAGTTTGAGTGTCTTCCTGAGCTGCGTAAGAAGCCTGTAATACGCCCGTGCGGCGGAAGCGTCGATTGCCAGACCTGCAGATCCGTTTCCCTCCCTTTCAATGCCCGCAATCACGTTCACTTTCCCGCGCGAAATCCTCCGCCGGATCACCTCCTTGATTTCGTTCTCCTTCAGGCTGAGCGACCGGGGTAAACGCGTCGTCACTTCGAGAAACCTGTTGTTCACGGTCCTGAGTTCGACAGAGATTGATACCCCCTCCCGTGTCGCCTCACCCCTGCCAAAACCGGTCATGCTGGCGATCATGCATCCTCGATACTTGTACCTAAGCAAGGTAAAATAGTAAAAAGGCGCAGCAGTCGCAATGGAAACTTGCAGACACATTTTGCACGCTCATTCACAAGTTATCCACATAGATCCGCCAATCTGTTAGGAAAATCGCCATTTTTCAATATATTGTTGATAAAACCGTGATCAGCAATTACTACACATTTCTCTCCCTTCTTTCCACGTTCCATTCCAGCTTTGTGGGGAAACGGATTCGGGAGGTGTACACGCAGGATCCGGATGAGATTTGCATAGCCTTCCATGATGAACCGAAGCAGCTTGTCTGCGTGTGTCGTCCGGATCTGAGCACCGCCTATCTCCACGACGGCAGGACCAGGGCGCGCCGCAACTCTGTCGACCTCCTTGGCGGCTGCATCGGCGCCCGCCTCACCCGGGCGACACTCGTCCCCTTCGACCGCGTGCTCCATTGTGCGCTCGACAACGGCACGATAATCACCATCGTGCTTTTCGGGCCCGCGGCAAATGTTTTCCTTCTGGACGCATCGGGGGTAGTTCTCGATTCATTCAAGAACCCGAAGAAACTTCGCGGTTCACAGAAGAACTTCCCGCCGGTCGTGCCCCCGGACGGCTTTCCGGCGTTCCGCGCAGGCTGCGCGCAGCAGGGACCGCACACCGTCGTGGCGACGATACGAAAGGCGTTTCCGGCCCTTGGCCGCACGCTTGCCCTGGAGGCGGTCAATCGCGCCGGCATCGATGCAGCCCTCAAGGGGGGCGAACTTGATACGGGGGCCATTCTGAACGTCGAGAACGCCATCCGCGAGGTCATCGCCGATCTCGGAACCCCGATACCGAGGGTGTACGTTTCCCCCGGGGGCGCTCCCGAGTACTTTTCGCTTGTCCCGCTTCGCCTTGCCGCGGCACTCAGGGAAGAGACGTTTTCCGATATCAGCAAGGCGATCCGGTTCTTTATTGCCGGCCGGGGATCCAGCACCGAGCACGAGAAGGAGAAGGATTCGATCGTCGCGCCGATCCGGCAGCAGATCGAAAAGGGGAGGCGGACGCTCCGCGCCATCGCCGCGGATGCGCGCGAGGCCGAGCGTGCCGACACCTACGAGGAATTCGGCGCGAGACTGATGGCCGGGCTGCCGGCCCTCGCCAGGGGGCTCAGAGAGTATGAAACGGAGATCAGGGGTGAGAATGTCACGATACCGCTCGATCCCGCCCTCTCCCCCGTTCAGAACGCACAGCGGTACTTCGAAAAAGCCAAACGCGCACGAGCCGCCGGCGAGGAGTCTGCCCGGAGGATGATCGAACTGTCGGCCCGTGTGGAACGTCTGGAGAAGCTCCTTGACGGAGTCGTGAGCCTTCCCCCCGGCGAAGGGGCCGAACGATTCGCCGCCGAACATGCAGCGGAGCTCGACGAGGTAGGCCTCGGTCCCAGAGCCAGAGAAAGGGAGAGCCTGCCGTTCAGGGTGTTCACGGTCGACGGAGGATTCGAAGTCCTGGCGGGGAAGAACGGCGCGAACAACGATCTGCTGACACTCCGCTATGCAAAGCCCGACGATCTCTGGTTCCACGCGCGCGGAGGGAGCGGATCACACGTCGTGCTGAGGGTGCATTCAGGGAAAGGAGACCCCGGAAAAAAGGCCTGTGAGCAGGCTGCGGGCATCGCCGCATACTACAGCAAAATGAAAAACTCGGGGACTGTCGCCGTGGCAATGACCGAGAAGCGCTACGTGCGAAAACCGCGGGGGGCGCCGGCAGGCACGGTCATGATCGAACGGGAAAAAGTGATATTCGCGCGCCCCCTCCTCCCCCGGGAGGCGGGGATCTGAAGAAAAACTACTGACGGCACGG
>DATJPH010000060.1:0-9230 GCA_035506475.1 Bacteroidota bacterium
GTCGGCGGTCGGTGTCGCCGTGGGGTTGAGCGCGGCGGGTGCGGCGATGGTCGTCCTTGCGTTTCTGGACCCGGAGCCCACGAGCAAGCTCGGGCTACTTGTCGGGGGGGGCGCCGTCTGCGTCCTTACCGGGGGGCTGACGGCGGTCAGGATTCTCACGAAGATGCGTCCTCCCAACGTCCAGATCGGTCCCGGCGGAATGAAAATATTCTGGACGTAGGAGGGTGTTCCGCCGCCTCCGTTACCCGGGCTTCATCGTGTGCCCCGCACGTTCGACGGCCCGCCGCGTCGCTTCGAGTATCTCCGGTTTCGGGTTGTGAGGGTGGAGGGGAACATCCGGGACCTCCGCGATCTTCAGGAGGAGCGCGTCCGCCTCATCCCCCGCGAGCTGCTCGCAGACGTTGTACATCCCCCCCTCCTGCTCCTCCAGGGCGTTGTGGACCTGGAGTATGGCCCTGATCGTGTTGAGTATCGACCTGTCGGGCGGAGGTACCATGAGCGCCGTGAGCGCCCCGTGGTCGAGGCGGATCCTCTCGGCGACGGCAATCGGGCGGCCCCCCTGGAGCCTGAGTGCCGCCGGGAGAAGCACGGTCTCCTCCATCCGTATATGGTGGAGGAGACCGGAACGGAACTCGGCATACGCGATCTGGTCGATCCTCGAGCCGTCGCCGGATGCCTGTTCAAGAAGCCTGTCGAGCCTGTCGTGGTCCCCGGCGAGATACGCGGCTATCGGTCCCTGCATAAATCCCTCATTTTTCCCGGAATTTACGACTATTCCCGAAACATCACAATAATTTCCCGCCTCCTGCGTTATAGAGTATAAATCGGACCAATCGGTGGAAGCCAGAGCGGAAGCATTCATACGGGATACGGAGATCGGGCGGGCCGCGCAAGGGGAGCGGGGGAGGCTTCTGGCATTCATCCGCCGGCGCGTCTCGACCGACAGCCAGGCGGAGGACATACTGCAGGATGTCTTCTACCAGCTCCTGACGAGCTACAGCGTCACCGAGCCTCTCGAACAGATGACAGGCTGGCTCTTCACCGTCGCCCGGAACAAGATCATCGACTGGTACAGGCGGAAGAGGCCGGCAAACAGGTCGCTTGACGAGGCGCTCGACGGGAGTCCGGTGACGCTCTCCGAGGTGCTCCCTTCGCCTGTCGAGGGGCCGGACGCGGGGTACGACAGGGAAGTCATCGCCGAAGAGCTCACCGAGGCGTTGGAAGAGCTTCCCGTGAAACAACGGGAGGTCTTTATCATGCACGAAATCGAGGGGCGGAGTTTCAACGAGATACAGGAGATCACCGGTGCCCCGCTCAATACGCTCCTCTCGCGAAAGCGCTACGCGGTCCAGTTCCTCCGCACGAGGCTCGAGGACCTGTACCGGGAGATCACGGACTGAATCGTCCGGCACAATCAGAGAGACAGAAAGCACATAACAGGAAAGGAACAAGAATGAAAACGTGGTGGATTGGGAAGGTGTTTCTCTTCATCGGTATTGCGGCGGCCGCGGTCGTCGTCTTCGGCGGCGCGGTGATGCTCCTCTGGAACGCGACCGTGCCCGACCTGTTCCACGGTCCGGCGATAACGTTCGTGCAGTCGATCGCGCTGATGCTCCTTGCGCACATACTGCTCAGAGGGTGGAGCCCGTGGCGGTTCGGCCACGGATGGCGGAGGGACCGCTGGAGACGGCACTTTGAGAAGCACCTCGAGTCGATGACTCCCGAGGAGAGGGAAAAACACCGTGAATCCTGGCACATGAGATGCGGCGGCGGCCCGGAGCCCGGCGTGAAGGGGGAAGCATGATCGAAGAGACCTTAAAGAAGATCGAATCGCGGATCAGGTCCGCGGAAGCGATCACGGGGAAGAACAAGAGCGACCTTCTCTCGCTCGTCTCGACGCTCAGGTCGGAGATCACCGACCTCTCGAAAACGCGCGCAGAGCATGCCGAGAGCATCACGGGGTTCATCGATCGCTCGACGCACGAGGCGACGCGGAAGGAGAAGAATCCCGAGCTGCTCCGGCTCTCCCTTGCCGGGCTCGCCGAATCGGCGAAGGAGTTCGAGGCCTCGCACCCGGGACTCGTCAGCGAAGTCAATGCGATCTGCACGATGCTGGCGAATGTCGGGATCTAAATTGCCCCGAGGAGCCCCGCGGCCCAGCCCGCGAGGGCTCCCGCGGCGACGATCCAGGCGGCGTTGACGCGCCAGCGGACGAGGACAAGAAGCGCGACGACGAATACGGCGCCCGTCATGACCCCCGTGATCGACGACGCGCCGAGCGTGAAGCAGACCCCCGCCATCAACCCCATGGCCCCCGCCCCCGCGCCGTCAAGAAAGCCCTTCATCAGCGGGGACGACCTGAGCCGGGGGACGAAGGGACCGATCGCAAGGACATAGACGAACGAAGGGAAGAATATCGCCGCCGTGGCAACGAGCGCGCCGGGGATCCCGAACAGCAGGTAGCCGATGAACGTCGCGGTCGAGAGCACGGGCCCGGGAGTAAATTGTCCCACCGCGATGGCGTCGAGAAGGCGTGTCTGGGTGAGCCAGCCGCGTGTATCCACGAGCCCTTCCTGGAGAAACGCCACGAGCACGTACCCGCCGCCGTACAGTATCGCCCCCGTCTTCAGGAGAAAGAGACCCAGCCCGGAGAGCGTTGGTCCCGGCTGCGCGCCCCCTCCGGCCGGACCCGCCCCGGGGAAGAGCGCCAGGAGCGGGGCTGTCACCGCAATGTTGAACAGCCCCCGGAGCTTTTCCCTCCCTCTCCAGGCCATGCCCGCGAGCGCAGCCGCCGCCAGCAGCATGAGAGGATCGACCCCGAAGACCGCGAGCACCGCACAGGCCGCCCCCGTCACGATCAACAACGGGTTCGAAGCGACGGGTTTCCCCAGCCGGTAGACCGCGCCGAGTATCACCGCCACGATCGCCGGGCGAATGCCGCGCATGGCCGTCCCGGCTCCGGGCATCGACCCGTATGTGACGTAGAGATACGCGAAGACGGTCGTGACGATCATCGCCGGCAATATGAAACAGAGCCCCGCGAGGATCAGTCCTTTCACGCCGGCCCGCCGGTACCCGACATGTATCGCCATCTCGGTCGAGTTCGGCCCCGGTATCAGGTTGGTCACGGCGAGCATGTCGAGAAACTCCTCGTGCGTGAACCAGCTCCGCCGGCGCACCACCTCGTCCTCCATCATCGCGATGTGCGCCGCGGGGCCCCCGAATGCGGTGATCCCGAGCCTGAGGAACAGGGCCGCGAGTTCGGCCGGGGGTGTGTGCGTTTCGCCCTTGTTGATTTTAGCCTCCCGGAGTCGTTTCTTCTTGTTGTCGAATATACCAAAATGGGTTCATTGCCGCGAATTGTCGAACGCGCGGGGTCTGCCGGCCGTTCCCCGTCCCGATCACACGATCGATGAGACTCCTCCTTGTTGAAGACGACAGGAGCGTTGCCCGCTCCGTTTCCCGCTGGCTCCGCTCCGAGAGCTTTGCCGTTGATGTCGCTCCTGACGGCCTGCGGGGGGAGGAGCTTGCCGGGACGAACGACTACGATGCGATTATCATGGACATCATGCTCCCGGGGCAGGACGGCTGGGAGACGCTCTCCCGTATCCGCAAAGGGGGAAATCTCACGCCGATCCTTATGCTGACGGCGCTGGGGGGCGTCGGAGACAGGATCCGCGGGCTGGAGACCGGGGCGGACGATTATCTCGCCAAGCCGTTCCACGGAGGTGAACTCCTTGCCCGGGTACGCGCCCTGATCCGGCGGCGGTCGGAAGTCAGGTCCACCAGACTCGAGAAGTTCGGGCTCAGCCTGGATCTCACGACGCACGTGGCCGCGCGCGGCGGAAAGGAGATTCCCCTGAGCGCCAAGGAGTTCGCTCTTCTTGAGCTCTTTCTGATGAACCCGGGGAAGATCCTCTCACGGCAGAAGATCTCCGAGCACCTGTGGGACATGAATTTCGATCCGAAAAGCAACGTGGTGGAGTCATTCGTCCGGTTTCTCCGCAGGAAGATCGACAGGGACTTTGACGTACCCCTCATCCATACGCTCCGCGGGGCAGGGTATATGCTCACGGACAGAGATCCCGCCGGCTCATCATGAACGCACTGACGATCAGATCCAGGCTGGCGTTCGCCTTCACGGGTGTCTTCGGTCTCATCTTTGCCGGCTTCGCTCTCCTTGTCTACACAAACTCCCGGGATGCGGCGCTGACAAAACTCGATGCCTCACTTCGCTCCTGGGCCGGGAGGATTGAAGCCGAGGTGGAGGAACAGTCGGCGGAAGGCGTCTTCCCCGCCCCGCAGGAATTCAGGAGCCTCTCTCCGGCCGACCTCACGGGACAGCGTTTCATGCTCAGGGCGCTCGATGGCCGGGTCGTGATTGACGACAGCCTCCTGTCGCCTGTGTCACCGGCGGGGAGCCTGCAGACCTGTTCCATCGGGGGGGAGGCGTGCAGGGTCTATGCAGGCCCTGTCGAGGTTGACGACACGGCGGCATATGTTCTGACTGCCTCCGCGTCCACCGCAGGGGTCGAGTCTGCGCTGGAGCGGCTCAGGGTGTTCCTCCTCGTTACGGTGCCGGCTGTTCTTCTTCTTGCCGCCGTCGCCGCCTGGCTGATTGCCCGGTCGGCGCTTTCCCCGGTCTCCTCGATGATCGCGACAGCCCGGAAAATCTCCGCGGACAATCTCGGTGCACGTCTCGACCTTCCCCGGACGCAGGACGAGATCCGGCTCCTGGGTGAGACGCTCAACGGCATGATGGACCGGATAGAAGATGCGTTCAAAGCCCAGCGGCAATTCATCGCGGATGCTTCCCACGAAATCCGGACGCCCCTTACGATCATCCGGAGCGACCTGGAGCTTCTCGGCAAAAGGTCAACGGAGGGGCGGAGGACGAAAGAGATCGGCCGGATCGTCGGCCAGGTTGACCGGCTCTCGGCGATGGCTGAGAATCTCCTCCTCCTCTCGAGGCTGGAAGCGGCCCCGGCGTCGCTCGATTTCCGCCGCATGCGCATCGACGAGACTATCGTGGAGTGCGTGCGCGAGATGACGCCGCTCTTCAGGGAAAAAGGGGTCGCCCTCGGCGTGCGTATCGATGAAGGGCTCGAGATCATGGGAGACCGGGAGGGGATGAGGCGGACGATCCTCAACCTCCTTGACAACAGCCTCAAGTTCACGAAGAGGAGAGGGCGCGTGCAGATTTCGCTCGGGAACGAGGAGGGCGCGGATCTCCCCGTGACCGTGAATGTGCAGGATACCGGCTGCGGAATTCCCCCCGCGGATCTCCCCCATATCTTCAACAGGTTCTTTCGCTCCGGGGAGCACAGGGGGGAGGGGGTGGGGAGCGGGCTGGGACTGGCCATCGTGGATCAGATCGTGAAATCGCACCGCGGGACGGTGGCCGTTGAGAGCCAACCGGGAAAAGGGACCGTTGTTGCGCTCCGTTTCCCGTTGCCTGCCTGAATTTTCATCTTCCTTTCATGTTACCTCCCTATATTGCATGATCCACAGGTGTACGATGTTACGTTGCTTATCAAAGGAGTACCACGATGCGAAGACACCGCATACTTTCCCCGGCCCGGATCCTCCTCATCGCCGCACTGATCTCCCCGTCCGCGGCCCCGGCGCAGGAGAAGAAAATCAGCAAAAAAGAGGTCCCTGCCGCTGTTCTTGAGGCATTTGCGAAATCGTACCCGCACGCGAAAATCAGAGGAACCTCCACCGAGATGGAGAAGGGGACCAGGTACTATGAGATAGAGAGCATGGACGGGACCCAGGCCCGGGACATACTCTACCTGGCCGACGGCACCGCCTCGGAGGTCGAAGAAGTCGTTTCTCCCGCGTCTCTGCCGGATAAGGTGAAGGGGGCAGTGGCAAAGGAATTTGCCGGTGCGAAAATTGTGAAAGCGGAGAAATCGATGAAGGGGAACGATATGTCGTATGAGATACACGTGACGGCGGGGGGAAAGAGAGGCTCGATCGTTGTGAGCCCGGCGGGCGCCGTGCTCGAGAAGAGTGCGTTGAAGGCGAAGAAAGAGAAGAAGGAAACGGAAGAGAAAGACGACGAAGAGGACGACTGATCTGATATGAAACGGGTCAGTCTTCTCTTCTGCACCGGTCTCATTGCATGCCTGGTTTCAGCGCCCCCCCCGGCCCGTGCCGGGGGGCCGCTCACGCTTGACAGCTGCATCGCCGTCGCGCTGAGGAACAGCCCGGCCCTCCGCTCGGCGGACAATGCCCTCCGTTTGACCGACCTTCAGCGCTCGGAGCTCCGGACGACCCTCCTTCCGCAGGTCCAGGCGGTGATCGATGCAATCTACATCCCCGTCCCCCCCAGGTACGGGTACGATCCCGCAATCACGGACGGGGGGGAAATCAGGGGGATTATCTCGGTCCGCCAGTCGCTGTACGATTCCGGGATGCGGAGCCTCAGGGCGGACCAGTTTTCACTCGACAGCGACAGGCTCGGGAACGAACGACGGCTTGCCGTGCTCGATCTCACGCTTGCCGTCAAACAGGCGTTCTACGAGTCGCTCCGTTCCCGCGCGGAGGTCGACCTGCAGAAGGAGAGCGCGGACCAGCTTGAGGCGTACCTGGGCCTCGTGAGGCGCCTGTACAATGGCGGGAGCGCAAGCTCGACCGATCTTCTGAAAACGGAGCTCCAGGTCTCAGGCGCGCATATCGCGCACGCAAGGGCGCGCGAGGCCGCCGCGGGCGCCCTGATTGCGCTCGAGGAGGTGATGGGGCTCCCCCCCGATACATCGCTGGCGATCAGGGGTTCGCTCTCCGATTCCGCGGGCGCGGAGACCGCCGCGCCGGCGCCGTTCGACCCTGATGCCACGCTCGATATGACCGTTGCCGGCATGCTCGTGCGACGGAGCGCGATCGACGAAGATCTCGCGCGCCGCGAACGGCTCCCCGATATCTCGCTCTTTGCCGACGGGGGGTACCTCACCTCCGGGGATAACCTCAGGCTCCCCGTTTCGGAGCGCCTGAACGGGCTCGGGTACGAGGTCGGCATCGGGATACAGTTTCCGATACTCAACTGGGGAGCCACGGGACTCAGGACCGAGCAGAAGGAGGTCGCCACCGACGACCTCCGCAACCGGATGGAGACCCTCCGCCGCTCCATCGCGGCCGACGCGCTCCGGCTCCGCCTGCAGATCACAGGTGCGAGGGAGCGGCTCGGCGTCCTGCGCGGCAATCTCGTGAAAGCAAACGACAATTTTCTCCTGACAAAGTCGAAGTTCGCCGCGGGCGCTTCGCTCTCGCTCGAGGTGCTCGCCTCGCAGCAGGCGCTGACCGACGCCCGTCTTGCGGAGCTCCAGTCGCTCGAGGACATCCGCGCCGCCGAAGCCAGGCTCGAACGATTGAACGCCCACTGAAGAGGGGATATGAACACTACCCGACCGCACATGCTCCTGGCAACACTTGTCTGCGTCGCGCTCGCCGGATGCACGGGGCGTCACGGCGCCGGCGATGAAGACGAGAATTCCGCTTCCAGTGCGAACGCGGTCGTCGCCGTGAAGACCGCCCCCGTGGTCCGGGGGGTCATGGAGACCGTCGTGCGCGCGACGGGGAGCACCGACGCGCTCCGGAAGGAGAAGATCATTGCGCCGATTGCGGGGACGCTCATCTCCGTGAAGGCGCTCGAAGGGACCCCGGTCCGCAGGGGGGATCTCCTGGCGGTGATACAGCCGAAAGAAACGCGTGCCGCAATCACGGGGGCCGAGACGCTGCTCCGCAGTGCGGGGACGGACGCGGAGCGCCGGGAGGCCCGCCGCGCGATGGATCTCGCGCTCGCCGCGCAGAATAACCTCGAGGTCCGGGCGACGGCCCCGGGCGTCGTCGCATCGCGGAGCGCCACCGAAGGGGAGCTCGTCGCCGAGAACGCGGAGCTCATGAGCATCGTCGATCTCCGGACGCTCGTGTTCGTGGCCGACGTCCCCCTGGAGGAGATCGCCCGCGTCCGCGCCGGGGAGCCGGCCGTGGTGACGTTCCAGGCCCTCCCGGGTGAGACGTTCGGCGGACGGGTCGAGGCGGTCAACCCACGGTCCGACGCGGGGAGCCAGTCCGTCAGGGTCCGGATCGGTTTCACGGGGGATGATGCCCGGCGCATGAAGTACCTCAGGAGCGACATGGGCGGCCTTGCGCGGATCGTCACCGGGAAACATGCCGGCGTGCTCATCGTGCCGAAGCCGGCCCTCCTGCGCAACGACGAAACCGACACGTACACGATCGTCGTTGCCACGCCCGATTCGCTGGCCAGGGTCGTTCCCGTCGAGGTCGGCGCGCTGACCGACTCGACTGCCGAGGTCGCCGCCCCCGGGCTGCTTCCCGGTACGCGCGTCGTCGTCGAGGGGAACTACGCCCTGGCTGATTCCACACGCATCGCCCCGGGGGAATGAGCCGACAATGACACTGTTTGCATACGTCCGGCGCCACGCGCGGGCCATCCTCTTTACGATCGCGGTCCTTGCCGCTTCAGGCGTCGCCCTCCTCCAGCAGATGCCCGTTTCCCTCTTTCCGGACGTCACCTTCCCGCGCATCGTCATCCTCGCCGACAACGGGGAGGAGCCGGCGGAGCGGATGATGATCCAGGTGACGAAGCCGCTCGAGGAGACGGCGAGCTCGGTGCCCGGCGTCAGGATCGTCCGCTCCATCACCGGGAGAGGGTCGACCGAGATATCGGTCAACCTTGACTGGGGGACGGACGTGCAGCAGACGCTCCAGCTCCTGCAGGGGAGGATTGCCAACGTCCGTTCCGCGCTCCCCCCGGGGGCGACGATACGGACCGAACAGATGCAGGTGGCGGTCTTCCCGATTCTCGGGTACAGCCTCACGTCCGATTCGGTCAGTCTCGTCGATCTCCGGGACATCGCGCTCTACCAGATCCGCCCCGCGCTCATGCGCGTCGCGGGGGTCGCCCGGGTCGAAATCACGGGGGGGGACACCAGGGAGTTCCGCGTGACCGTCGCCCCGGAGAAGCTCGCCGCCTACCGTCTCGACATACGCCAGGTGTCCGACGCCATACAGAAGGCAAACGTCGTCGGCTCGGCGGGCCTCGTCGAAAACAACTACCGGCTCTACCTCTCCCTCGTCTCAGGTCTCTACAGGACCTCCGCCGATATCGGCGACTGCATCGTCGCCGTCCGCGGCGGGGTCCCGGTGCGCGTCAGCGACGTTGCGGAGGTCTCCCCCTCTGTTGCGGACAGGTTCATACGGACCAC
>DATJPH010000061.1:0-7510 GCA_035506475.1 Bacteroidota bacterium
GTGGACCGAAGACGGGAAGATGCTCCCCCAGATCTACGCGTTCGGCAGGTATGAGTTCGTCGACAGGGGATTGACGCCGCTGGATCCGAAATGGGCTGTGGGGATCGGCGCGAGTCTCACCGTGTTCAACGGGCTGAGGGACCGCTCTGCGGCCGCGGAGTATGAACTCCTGGCGAAGAAGACCGAGGGCCTCAGGCAGGACGCGGCGGACGGCATCGCCCTGGAGGTCCGGAAATACTATTTCGAGATGCAGACGGCGGAACATGAGATCGTTGCCACTGAATCGGCCGTCACGCTTGCCGCCGAGGCCCTCAGGATGGCCGGGCGGCGGTTTGAAACGGGCACGGGAACATCGCTCGAAGTCATTGACGCCCAGACGGCTCTCGTGGCAAACAGGACCGCCCGTGCGGCATCCCTCTACAGGTACCGCGTATCGTATATCAACCTCGTCCGTTCACTGGGACGCACCGCCGAATTGCTCACAGGAGTATTCTGACAATGGCAGTCAACAGATCATTCGAGGCACTCGATTCAACCCTCCGTTCGGCCGCACGGACAGTGCGGCGGTCTCCCGCCCTCTGGCCCCTTCCGGCGGCACTCGTGCTCTCCCTCATCCTGTTCACCGGGCACATCCTCACGGCCGATCACACCCGCTATGCCACGGGGACCGTGGAGGCGACGCGGGCGGACATCGCGTCCAAGATTCCCGCCCGCATCCGGCAATTCGACGTCGACGAAGGCTCGCGCGTGGCGCGCGGGGATACGCTCCTCCGGTTTGAAAACCGGGAGATTGCCGCAAGGGTCGGGCAGGCGCGTGCCGCGATGTCGGCGGCGCAGGCCAGGTATGCCATCGCGCTCAACGGCGCAAGGAAAGAGGAAGTCGCCATGGCGGAGAAGACATGGAAACAGGCATGCTCCGCGGCGGAAGTCGCGGGCAAAACGTACGACCGCTTGAAAGAGCTCCATGACGAGGGGGTGATCTCGCACCAGCAGTGGGACGAAGCCGACTACCGCTACCGGGCGGCCGTGGATGCGCGGGATGCGGCGCATGAGAAGTACCTGATGACGATGCGGGGCGCCAGGCCGGAGGAAAAGGAGGCTGCCCGCGAGCTCTACCTCCAGGGGGTCAGCGCGCTCGCCGAGGCGGAGAGCTACCTCGACGAAACCACGCTCCGCGCCCCGATCGGGGGGATCGTCGAGAAACGGATCGTCAACGAAGGGGAACTCGTGGCGGCGGGATACCCGCTCCTGACAATCGTCGACCCCGCCCGCTGGTGGGTCATCGTCAACGTCGATGAACGGAGCGCCGGGAACCTTCACCCCGGCGACTCGCTCCGCTGCCTCATTCCCGCAAAAGGTTCAGCGCCGGTCACGATGAGAATCGCCCGGATGAGCGTGATGGGCGACTTTGCCACGCGCAAGGCGACGAACGAGCTGAACAGCTTTGACACGAGGAGCTTTGAAGTGAAGCTGGTTCCCCTCGGCGCCTGCCCCGGAGTCGCCCGCGGAATGACGGTCCTCGTTCCCGTGGGCGCAGGACGGTGATCTCCGTGCATGATATCGCCGGAGTCGCGCTCCGCGAGATGCGCGAGATCTTTGCGGACCGCTGGACGAGCGCGGCCCTCTTCGTTGTCCCCCTGGCGGCCGGGCTTCTTCTTACGCTCATCTACAGGGAACAGGTTGTCCGCGCGATTCCGACTGAGGTCGTCGACCTCGACGGCACCGCGCTCTCGCTCGCATTCCGCCGGGCGCTGGCCTCGAGCGAATCCCTCGACGTCGTCCCGGCCGGGAGCGGATCCGGCGATATCGAGCACGACATGCGGAGCGGGCTGGTCCGGTGCGTTGTGGAGATTCCTCCCGGGTTCGCATCAGAAGTCAAGCGGGGGAAATCCGCGCCAGTCCTCTGCACCGTCAACGGGACGAACATCGTGGTGACCAATTACGCGCTCCGCGCCGTGCAGACGGTCGCTGCGACATTCGCCGGGGGAATCGGTATCCAGAAGCTCGAGAAGAAATCGTCAGGCGCCGTCCGGGCGATGCAGCAATACGCGCCGGTCACGCTCTCGACGCGTCTGCTCTACAATCCGGGGCAGAACTACGCCGACTTCTTCGTTCCCGGAATACTCGCCGCGCTTCTCCAGCAGGTTGTCGTCGCGGGCGCCGCGCTCACCTGGGCGCGTGAATTCCAGACCGGGCGGATCCGGCAGCTCCTTGCGGGGCACCGGAGCCTTGCCTCGGTCATCGCGGGAAAAACGCTCGTCTATGTTGCCGTCGGTTGGGCCTGGGGGGTTGTGTTCTTCGCCGGTCTCTTCGCGCTTGCCGGAGTCCCTTTCCGGGGGTCGGCGGCGGCCGGAGCCGTTGCCCTCACGCTCATGCTGGCCGGCATGGCGATGGTCGCCATGCTCGTTTCTTCGATGGTGTCAAAACCCGAGAACGCGATGCCGATCGTGTTCATCATTTCCTCCCCCGCATTTCTGCTTTCGGGGTACACGTTCCCGCAGATGGCGATGGTCCCCCTCGTGCGCTGCGCGGGTGAGCTCATACCGCTGACCCCGTTCCTGATCGCCTGGCGCAGAATTGTGCTCTACGGTGCGGGAACGGGGGACATCCTGCCTCAGATACTGGCAATGTCGGTCCAGGCTCTTCTCCTGCTTGCCGTCATGGCCCTGATTGTCCGGAGGAGGCTCACCCGGATGGCGCCGGTCGCGGAGGGGACGGGGCCGTGAGACAATTCCTCAGGGGCGTGTGGCCGGTCATCAGGCGCGAGCTCGGCATGATGAGAAGAGACTCCAATATCATGATGGTCCTTGTCGCGGGGCCCCTCGTCTACACGATCCTCTTCGGCCTCGTCTACGAGAGGGCCAGGGTGTACAGGATCCCGATCATCGTGGTAGATGAGGACAGGAGCGTGTCGAGCCGTGCCGTCATCCGGAACCTCGATGCCGGCGAATCTGTCGCCGTCGCCGGCGTGATTTCGTCACGTGAGGAACTCCCCGGCAGGTTCATGAACGAGGAATGCTGGTCGGCCGTCGTCATACCGGAGGAATTCGAGCGGTCGCTCAAGCGGGGCGACCCGGCGGAGCTCCTGATGCTCACCAACGGATCAAACATCATCACCGGCAATTACGCCCAGCGGGGCGTGCAGGGGGTCCTTGCCGCCGCAGGCGGCGCGGCGGCCGTGGAAGGGTTGATGCGGGGGGGCGAGCCGCGCGGCGCGGCACTTGCCACGTACGCTCCGGTCGCGCTGCAAACCCGGGTTCTCTTCAATCCCGCGTCCAACTACGCGAACTTCGTCATGCCTCTGCTTCTGATGCTCCTTGTCCACCAGGTCGTCATCCTGGGATGCGGAATGTCGTGGGCGAGTGAGCCGGGGCGCGGTTCCGCCTCCGGCGGCGTGCCGGGCACCCCGCTGCAGCTGTTTGCCGGGAAATCTACGCCGTACTTCGCTCTGACGATCTTCTGGATCCTGTTCGGCATTCTCTTCACACACAGCTGGCTCGCAATCCCGTTCGGCGGGGACCTGGCAGGGATGCTCCTTCTGGGGATCCTCTCCGGAACCTGTCTTGCGACGATCGGGTCGCTTCTCGGAACGCTCATCAGGAGCAAGGTGGGCCTTGTCCAGATGGTGTTCTTCACCTCGATGCCCCTGTTGCTGGTTTCGGGCGGGAGCTGGCCGCTTGCCGCGATGCCGAAGGGGGTCCGGCTCTTCTCGCTCCTGCTTCCTTCGACGCATATGATGGAAATCTACAGCCGGATGGCGCTCGAATCTGCCGGGATCGGCATCCTCTGGCCTTCCTACGCGTGGCTCTCTCTTATTGCAACCGGGCTGCTCCTGTTGCGTCGCGCAGTGGGTGCGCGATAGCAGTCCGGGAATCCGGCCGGGGGCGGGTAACGGCGCCCCCGCCGGTCTTCTTTCCCCTTCCTCCCTTGCTTTTTGACCCGCGGTTTCCGGACTTTTGAAGCGCTTTTTCCCTCTCATTACACGTTCATCCTCATGGCTCCCCAGGACGCTCCCGGCACAGGTGCACTGTCCCAGCAAGAGGAAAACCGCAGGCTGAAACGGGCGGTTGAGGAGCTTTCGATCCTGAACGATCTTGCCCGGGCCATCGGGGCGTCTGTCAACCTCCAGGATATCATGCGGACGATCATCCACCGCTCGATCCGTGCCATACGGGCCGAGCAGGGGGTGATCACGCTGGTGGACCACCGTTCGCAGGACGTGATGAAGACGCTGGTCCGGACGATGGCCAGCTCGCTCCAGTCCCCCCAGTACCATTTCAGCCAGAGCCTCCTCGGGTGGATGCACCTCAACAAGAAACCCCTCACGATCAACGATCCCCGGAGCGACGAGCGGTTCCGCGGCGTGCAGTGGGACGAATCGATCCGCTCGCTTCTCTGCGTCCCGATGATGGTCAAGTCCACGCTCGTCGGCGTTCTCACCGTCTATAATAAGAGGGACGGCGCTTCGTTCACCGAGGAAGACCAGCGGCTCCTGGCGATTATCGCGGGACAGTCCGCGCAGATCGTGGAAAACGCCCGCCTCTATGAAGAAGAACAGGCGCTGCAGCGGATGAAGGAGGAGGTCCGCCTTGCCGCCACGATACAGATGGATCTCCTGCCGAAGACCCCCCCCGAGGTCCCGGGATACGACATCGCCGGCGTGAGCATCCCCGCGCAGCTCGTGGGGGGGGACGCATTCGACTTCATCCCTGTCGACGATTCGCACCTTGCCGTCTGCCTTGCCGATGTCTCGGGAAAGGGGCTCCCGGCGTCGCTCCTGATGGCGAATGTCCAGGCGACGCTCAGGGGGCAGACGCTGGCGAGCCCCACTGCGGCCGTCTGCGTGCAGCGGTCCAACAAGCTCCTGCACCAGAGCACGAGTTCCGACAAGTTCGTCACGCTCTTCTACAGCCGGCTTGACACCGCAAACCACACGCTGTCCTACTGTAACGCCGGGCACGACAACCCGTTCCTTTTCTCGGGCGAAGGGGAGCCGCGCCGCCTGTCGACCGGCGGCCTCGTCCTGAGCATCATGGAGGATTTCCCGTACCAGGAAGAGTCCGTCAGGCTGGCTCCGGGCGACGTTGTCGTCGTCTATTCCGACGGCATCACCGAGGCGGTCAATCCCTCGCAGGTGCAGTTCGGGGATAAGAAAATTGAGAGCGTGGTTGCCGGCAGCCTGTCGCTCGGCGCAGGGGAGATCATCGAGAGGATCATCGGCGCCGTCCGCCAGCACGCGGGGACCGCGCCGCAGGCCGATGACATGACCATCGTCGTCATCAAGCGTCTGTAAGATGGGACACGAACGGGGGAGAGGCCGGCGCCCGGCCGGCGGGGATCATGCGCCAGCAGTTTGACAAGGACATCCGATCGCTCGACGCCGTGTTCGCCTTCCTCAGGAGGTTCGCGGAAGAGGAACGCCTTGACGCCCGGGCATCCTACGTCCTCGACCTCGCCGTGGAGGAGTTCTTCACGAACATCGTGAAATACGGACGGGGGACGGCAAGCGACATCCTTCTCGAAGCGGTCCGGGACGGGCGTACCGCCACCGTCCGCCTGGAGGAACAGACCCCCGTACCGTTCGACGTCACGCGCCCGACGCAGACACAGTTCGACGTACCCTTTGCGGACCGGAGGCCAGGCGGGCTGGGAATCCACATCGCGCGGGAGATGCTTGACGGGCTGACATACGACTACGTCGACGGCACGAGCAGAATTACATTGACAAAACACCTGGAGACGTAGAATGTTCGGCATCACCGTCAACGATAAAGGGGTCATTCTCCTGACAGGAAGGCTTGACGCAGCGCAAGTCGATAAAGCCCGTGAAGTCTTCGCGGCGCTCGAGGTTTCTGCGGTCGTGGATTTCAAGGAGCTTGACTACATCTCCAGCGCCGGGCTCGGGGTCCTGCTTGCAACGCAGCAGCGGCTCAAAAAGGGGGGAAACGCGATCAAGCTCGTCAACATGAACAGGATGGTGCGGGATGTCTTCAAAATTGCCCGTTTTGACCTTATTTTCGAGATAGAATAACTCCAACCTTTTTGACTCCGGACTGTAATTATGACAGAGCAGAGTGACGAAGATCTGGTCCGGCGGTGCCGGGCGGGGGAAATCAAATCCTTCGATCAGCTTGTTGAGCGGCACCAGAGGACGATATTCAACCTTGCGCTCCGGATGGTGAGGGATTCGGACGATGCGGCGGACGTTTCGCAGTCGGTGTTCGTCAAGGCATACGAAAACCTTGAGCGTTTCGACCCGCAGTACAGGTTCTTCAGCTGGCTCTACCGCATCGCGGTGAACGAATCCCTCAATGCGCTGGAGCAGAAGAAGCGGTTCGAAGGTCTCGACGGAAACGATCTGGCGGCCGAGACCGCTGATGAAAAGGATGACGAAACGGTACGGGAAGAGCGGCGGATTCAGGACGGGCTCATGATGTTGAACGTGGACCAGCGGGCGGTTGTCGTCCTCAAACATATTCAGGGACTCTCCTACCGCGAAATCGGACAGGTCCTCGACATCCCGGAGAAAACGGTAAAATCACGGCTCTTCAGCGCCCGGCAATCACTGAAGGATATTCTGAAGAAGAAAGGGGTACGTCGGTATGACCGGAGAACAGATTCATGAACTGATCAACAGGGACCTGGACGGAGATCTCTCTCCCACCGAGCGGCGTACGCTTGAACAGGCCCTCCGGCGCAACGCGTCGGCCCGCAGGCTGCACGCCGAGCTCAAGTCACTGGGGACAGCGCTCTCCTCGGTGCGCCAGGTCGATCCGCCCGCAAATCTCGGCAACCGGATCAGGGCCGACGTCCGGTCCAGGATCAGCGTGCCGCAGCCCCGGCGGACCTTGATGGATTCTCTCCGCGCGTTGTTCGCGGCACCCACCGCCGTCCGCTACGGCACGGCCTTTGCCGGCGGCCTGGTATGCGGGGCGCTCCTCTTCATGTTCGTCATTCATCCTTCGGCCGCGATCGTCTCCGGCGATGCCGCCACTGGCACGCTCATGACGCATTCAGAGACGTACACCGTCGATGTCCAGGGCGCCAGGGGAATTCTCACCGCGCTCCAGACTGAATCAGGGAAGGATCTGACGTTCAGGCTCACCTGCGACGCGGCAACGACAACAAAACTCACCTACGACCCGTCCAGGGTGAAACTGGAGAACGTCCGCGAAGTCCAGTCGGCGGGGGGACCCGTCGTCGTCAACGAGGGGGTCATCCAGCTCACCGGCACCGGGGCGCAGAAGTGCACACTCTCCTTCACAGGTGTGAAGGACTCGAAGGTCAACGTCCAGGTTGCATGCGTGGGCGGAGGGACGTTCAACAAGGACATCCAGGTTCATTGATCCACAGAGTGTAGTCAGGTACAGATATCCCACAACCATCCCCGCCAGGAGGAACAGATGGAAAATTCACCCGCAGTCCCGCCGAAGAAATCCAAGCGCCCGATCTGGATCGGTGCCGGAGTCGTTCTCGCGGTCTTCGTCGTCTATATCGCCTTTCACGGATG
>DATJPH010000062.1:0-3425 GCA_035506475.1 Bacteroidota bacterium
CGAGAGATAGATAAAGTGCTTCCCGTCAGGGAGAAACCAGGGCCAGCGGTGAGACTGCTCGATCCGTGAGGCATCGAGCTTCGTCGCCTGAGACGGCGTTCCGCCGCCGGCCGGGATCCTGCTCAGCCCCTCGCCGGGGGAGGGTGCGAATACGATCACATCAGCCGATCCCCAGCTCCCTCCCCTTCCCGCCGGAGCGTCGCAGAGCACCGCAACAGGTCCTCCCGATGCCTGGATCTTCCTGAGCTTCCCTCCGGCAAAGAACGCGATGAACCGGCTGTCGGGAGACCAGAAGGGATACGAACCCTCCTCTGTCCCCGCAAGCGGAACAGAGCGGACCGTGGAGAGCGTCCGCACCCAGAGCCGCGTCGTGCCGGTGGAGTCCGTGGCAGCGAACGTGAGCTGCGTCCCATCGGGGGAAAGCGCGAAGTGACCCCCCCCCGCTCCTCCCGACATTCCCGCAAACTGCGAGTTCTCCGGCGGGCGGACGAACGTTCTGACGGTGCGCGCGTCGGATGAGAAGCCCCGCGAGCCGACAAATCCGAACCAGAGAGCCGCACAGAGACAGAGCCCGGAGACCACCCACGGGGCATATCTCCATATCGGGGTCGGCGTGTGCGGCTTCTGCTCACCCGGGCGTTCTTCGGCGCGGGGATCCGTCCGCTGGAGCGCGCGCTTCGTGTACCTGACGACCCCCATCACGACGCCGCCCTGAGCAGCGACCGGAGGGTCTACCGGCGCAGTCTTGGTTATCCTGACTTTGACGATTTGTGCACTTTCCGATTGGAGCATCGACCTGACGTAACGGCGCAGGTCCTTGGCCAGTTCCCGCGCGGACTGGTAGCGCTCGGAGGGATCCTTCACGAGACACTCCAGGACGATCGCGTCGAGTGCCGCGTCTATTCCTTCGGCGGTAGCGCTCGGAGACGGGGGATCGACGTTCAGGATCTCCTGTATCACGGCCGCGTCGTCGACCCCCCTGAACGGCGCCTGGCCGGCGAGCATTTCGTAGAGGACAACGCCGAGCGAGAACATATCCGTCCGCGGGTCGGTGGGCTGCCCCTGGATCAGCTCCGGCGACATACAGGCGGGATTCCCCGTCGGGATGGCCGACTTCACGAGGGGGCTCAGCGATCCGCGCCACAGAAGACCGACATCCATGACCTGCACGACGCCGTCTTTCCGGATCATCACGTTTTCCGGCCGGACGTTCCGGTGCATCATGCCGTGGTCGTGCAGTATCGCCAGCCCCTCGGCAATCTGCATTCCGATCTCGATCGCCCGCCTGACCTGCAGCGGGCCCGCCTTGAGCTTGGCGCGGACGGTCTCGCCGTCGATGTAGTCGGTGACGACGAACATCGACCCTTCGTGTTCTTTTATAGCGTGGACGGCGCAGAGATTGGGATGCGAAAGAGTCGAGGCGGCCCGAACCTCGAGTATTGAGCGTGCACGGTCGACTTCTGAAGTAGAGAGGATCGGAGGGAGGAAGCGAATCGCGACTGTCTGGCCGAGAGCGACGTCCTGGGCCTTGTAGACAATCCCCATGCACCCCTCGCCCAGCTTTTCGAGGATTTTATAGTTGAGGATCGTCTGGCCGAGCATCGCGCCTCCAGCAGGTCGAAGCGCTATACCATACCAAATATTCCGGACATTCTCAATGGATGTGGTTTTATTGCGAATATTAGAGAAAATTACGGGCGGGATCCAAAGAGCGGCTCCCGCCTGCGGCGGGATCCAAAGAGCGGACTTGGGGAAAAACCTAACCGGATTCCCCGGAGCCAGGACTGCCGGGGAACCCGGTCGGCACAGCAACCGCTAAAGATTGGCTAGATTGCTTCGGGGCGCCTGCGGCGCCCCTTGCAATGACAACGGTGAAGCGCTCGCTATGACACCGCTCTGTCCGTTACAGGATCAGTTGCGGGCCATGGGAGGGGCGGAGGCACGGAATTCGAAGCTCCCCTCCTGCACGTACGTATTGTAGAACCAGGCCGCGAGCGTGCGGACTTTTTCACTCGAGTCAAAGCTCGCGGCACGCTTGACGGCGAACGTCCCGCGTGCGTCGCCGATGCGGCAGAGCGCCAGCGCGGCAACGATACGCGCGGACTCGTCCTGATCGGAGTGGAGCACGCCCATCAGGGGGATCACTGCTTTCTCCGATCGGATTTCGCCGAGGTTGTATATGGCGTTCTCCCTCTGCTGACAGTTGTCGCACGTGACGTCATCGAGGAGCTTCGCCTCTGTAAGCTCCGCGTCGGGAGCCGAACGGTACAGCTCCCCCGGACCCGCATACGCCAGCGCCGCAACGAGCGTCACAGCACCGGCAACCAGCAAGGATTTCATGGCAGCCTCCTATTTGAAAATGAACTCTTCCCCCGAACTATATTCAGAGATACGAAACGGGAAACTGAAGGGATTCAAATATGTGACGGGACGGACGCCTGGTGGGACAGGGCGCGGGGCCCGGGATTGCTTCGGGGCGCCCTGGGCGCCCCTCGCGATGACCGGGCGTGGTGTGCACGATGACAGCGGGGCGCGCAATGACAGGAGGCGGCACAGGCGCAACGGGCAGCCCGTGAGGCCGCATCTTCGCCTCAGGATGAAATCTGCAAACGGAAACCCCCAGCAAGGAGTGTCGCCATTTCGTCACACCGGCACTCCACTTCGTCCCAATGTGTTTGCATCTGAAAGGTGGGGCACGTATATCGGTGACGCAACTTTCCACCGCCAGGCCTCCCCCAGCCCCGCGACGGTCGTCGCAGGCGGGCTCTTTCACGAACGCACAAGAAGGACCGACTCCCTATGCTCAAAGGGGAAAAGAATCCTTTTACCTCCTGGAGATGGAAGGAATGGCTGGTCATCTTCGGGGTCTCAACCGGGATTGGACTCCTGTTCGTCTTCCAGAATTACGTCGGGATGGCGCAGGAGGGCTCACACGTCTACAGCTGGCGGGACCTGCTCCTGGGGCTCCTCTCCTACTGGTACGTCTGGGCTATTCTCTTCCCGTTTATCGTCTGGCTCGGGAGACGCTACCCGCTGGGGAGCGGATCCACCGCCTCGAGCCTCCGGCGTCAAATCCCCGCATTCATACTCACCCCCTTTGTCCATATCGCGCTCTACACGCTCTTCCTCCACGCCGTCGACGGCGATGAGCACCCGTATTTCGCTACGACGGTCATGCTCATGAAGAGCGGTCTTTTTTTCCGGTACCTCACGTACGCGTTCCTGCTCGCCACAAGCTACAGCATGGACTACTACCGGTCATACCGGGAACGGGAGCTCAGGGCATCGCGCCTTGAGGCCACGCTCATCGAAACACGCCTGGAATCGCTCAGAAACCAGATTCACCCCCATTTCCTCTTCAACACGCTCAACGCCATCTCCTCGCTCATGCACAAGGACGTCAACGCCGCCGACGAGGCGATCTC
>DATJPH010000063.1:0-2725 GCA_035506475.1 Bacteroidota bacterium
ACTTGGAGGTGCATGGGGACGTCGCAGGATGGGGGGACGGGATCGACTACCGCAGTGTAGCGATTTGAGGGATGAAAATCAACGAACGCCCGCCGGACGGCTCATGATGATATGCGGTATGCCGTCCTCTTCGAAGGGGGAACCCGAACGGAGGAACCCGAGGGATCCATAAAAATTCTCCAGGTACATCTGGGCGGACACCGTGAGCGACGCGCCCGGGTATGCCGCCGCCGAACGCCGGATCCCTTCCTCCATGAGCATCCTGCCGAGACCCGCGCCGCGCATCCCGGGGGCCGTCACCACCCTCCCGATTGCCGGCCCCGCATACACCTCGCCCGGCGGGAGCAGGCGGAGATACGCCGCAAGCTCCCCCGCGGGGGTTCTTCCGCACAGGTGGAGCGCGGAAGGGTCGTGGCCGTCCGCATCGAGGAACGCGCAGCGCTGTTCCACGACGAACACGCGAGCGCGAAGCGCGAGAATCTCGTAGACTTCCTTCCCGCTCAATTCCCCGAACCCGTGCCAGCGGAAAAGAAGGGTCATCGGAACGAGCGCCGGGCTTCACCGGGTTTGTAGAAGCGCAGGGCAAAGGCGGACCACACCGGGGTGAGGGACACGAGCGTCACCCACTTCAGTTCATATGCACGCAGGGCGTCCCACCCTGCATCGCGCGTCAGGTCGGTCTGTATCGACGACGTCCCCTTCGGAAATGCCAGCCAGAGCAATCCGCCCGGTCCGAGGGCGCGCACGGCGCGCGGCGCGATGCGACGGAGGCCGGCTTCATTCTTCACGAAGACCTGGATCCATCCGAACTTCCCGGTCAGTTTCGGACTGAATGTCACGCCGGGAGGGATCCTGCCGAGGGCCTTCCGGTAGGAGACCGGTGCATCAATGAGAGCGGCGCGCGTCCCCTCCCGGAGTTTCAATTTTGCCGCAAGCGAACTCCCCGGCATTACTCACCCCCGCTGCGTGAGAGATTTATTCCCCGTCACCGGATCCAAGGTGAAAATATTCCCTGATTTCCAGTATAAGATCGCGATCCGTCCCCCGCCCGGGAACAACCCGCGGTTCGTGGAGGCCGTCGGCGAGAATCATCCCCACCGGGTCCTGGATCGACCGGCGGTCGAACGTGCGGAATGCCGCCTGCCCCACCTTCACGATAATGGTGCGGCTCTCGGTGAACTCCGAGGCGATGCCCGCGCGGCGGAGAAACACGGCCGCCTTCCCGGCATACAGATTGAAGTCGTCGATGAGGTCGTCGATTTCGAGCCCTTCGTTCTGGGCGATCGAATCGCGCTCCGCGCGGGTCGGTCCGAAGAACACGACCCGGACACCGCTCACATGGAGGGTTGTGTCGGCGGTCTGCGCCCGTGCGCACGGAAGAACGACGAGCCAAACGAGGAAGAACACGACGGCTGCGGGCCGCCATGCGTGACGGCCGCCGCGCACCCTCCTAGTCTCTCTGGTGGGTTGATTCGACATAGTCGAGAGAAGCCTTGACGAAATCCCGGAAGAGGGGATGGGCGTTTGTCGCACGCGACTTCAGCTCGGGATGAAACTGTCCGGCAACGAACCACGGATGGTCCCCGAGTTCGATCATCTCGACAAGTCCGTTGTCAGGGCAGATCCCGCTGAAGATCATTCCACGGGCGGCCAGCGTGGACTTGAACGCATCGTTCACCTCGTACCTGTGACGGTGCCTCTCGTGGATCAGCTCGCTCCTGTACGCCTTGTAGGCACGGGTTCCCTTTTCAAGCCTGCACGAGAATGATCCCAGCCGCATGGTGCCCCCGTACTCCTTCACCTTCTTCTGTTCCAGCATCATATCGATCACGTTCTGGTCCGTCTGGCGAAACTCCAGGCTGTTGGCATGGTCGAGCCCGCACATGTTCCGGGCGAATTCGATCACCGCGCACTGCAGCCCGAGACATATCCCCAGGAACGGTATTTTGCGGGTCCTGACAAACTGGATCGAGCGGATCTTCCCTTCGATGCCCCGTTCGCCGAAGCCGGGGGCGACAAGAAGACCCGCGATCCCCTGCAGATGCTTCTCCGGCCCTTCGCGTTCGATGTCTTCGGCCCGGATCCACCGGAGGTCGACCTCCACGTTGTTGGCGGCACCGGCATGGACGAAAGCCTCCGCAATGCTCTTGTAAGCGTCCTTGTGCTCTGTGTATTTTCCGCACACGCCGATCGTAATCTTGCCGGCGGGGTTCTTGACGCGGTCTACGAATTTCTTCCATTCGCGCAGGTTCGGGCGCGGGCAGGTCAGGTCAAGTTTCTCGAGGACGATCTCATCGACTTCCTGCTCCGCGAACACGAGGGGGACCTCGTAAATCGTCGGGACATCGCGGCCGTCAATCACGCATTCGGCCTCCACGTTTGTAAACAGTGCAATCTTCTCGCGAACGTCGTGGGAGAGGGGACGGTCGGACCGGCAGATGAGCATGTCGGGCTGGATCCCCAGTTCGAGGAGTGCCTTGACGCTGTGCTGTGTCGGCTTTGTCTTTGTTTCACCCGCGGACGTGATGTAGGGGACCAGCGTCACGTGGATTGCCATGGCGTTCCTGCTGCCGCAGCGGAACATGAACTGCCGCATCGCTTCGAGAAAGGGGAGGCTCTCGATGTCGCCGACGGTCCCACCCACCTCGGTGATGACAACGTCGTACTCGCCGGTTTCTCCCAGGGCCTCGAACCGGCGCTTGATCTCATCGGTAATGTGGGGGAT
>DATJPH010000064.1:0-2379 GCA_035506475.1 Bacteroidota bacterium
ATCGATCAAAACTGTTGAAAATGAGTCTCAGTGAAGACAACTGGGACAACCTTGGAGATCGATTCCCTGAAATGGCGAAAGCCTCTTGGGGGTGCTGCCCATTGACGACCTCCGAGATCATTGGGGTTTTGAATCTCGGGATGATTACCTGCGTCGGCGGGGAAGGACTTCTCTTCAGGGGTCCAATCCGCCGCGCGTGCGATCTTTGTCTTCGCAAGAAACCTTTCGCTCTGGACTACATCTGATGTTACGTTCCGCCAGGTCAGCGGGTCGGAGACGGGGGTCGCGCGCTTGGTCGACGTCCGGGAGGAGAATCCGTGGCCGTGCGAGGCCACTCTCGTGCCTGTACCCTGGGAAATGCAGTTGCTGTAGTCCCTCGCTCGCGAGCAGAACCCCACTCTGGCGACTCTCGATCAGCGACGCTCTCTGACAACCGATCCCGCCGCCCCGGTGTCATCCGAAGCTAGACCGTCGCAGTTCCGCCTGGTAGGTGTTCGAGAATCCCGGCTTCACGATGGCGCCCAATGGGAGGGAGTCGGCATGGTGTCCGGATCCGTGTCCTACCGGCAGATCGCACCCGACATCCTTCAGGTTCAGGAGGACGGCGGCTGCCTTTCGCTGTTCGGCGTCCCGTTCCTGGTCGTCGGCATCTTTGTGACCCTTGTGGGCATCCGGGTCTTCCCCATGCAGAACGCGGCCGACATCCCGATCTGGGGCTAGCCGCTGATCATCCTCCTCGGTTTGGCCTTCGTGGTTGTGGGCGGCAGGCTGGTCCTCGGGCGCCGATGGATTCTCTTGGATGCCGGCCGCGGCCGGGTTGTGAAGCGGTGGGGGTTGCTGGTTCCTTTCCGCGAGGAAGAACATTCTCTGCACGACTACGACGCCGTGGCCCTTCACTTCGAGGCGGGAGGCTCAGACAGCCTGGAGCCGGCTTGATCAAAAAGTCCGAGTTGCCATCCCGACTACAAGATGAAGCGAGGACCGACGGATTGGTCCACCGAAAAGTGGAATTGCGCTCGGTGTCGGGTAGACATCACGCCATACGCGTCGCCCTTCGAGGCTTTCGGTCAAACCGCTCACGGAGCAATTGTAGCTGCTTTTCGAGCCCGCCCTCTCCTGGAAGGGTGCGACGCACACCGAAGATGGGGGGAAGTGGAAGGCCTCGATCCCGGATGAGCATTGTCAGCTCCTCGATGAACACGCCAAATTCCGTCTTCTCGGAGGTGTCCCGGTCTCGTCCGAGCATGGTCCCTTTTCCCTTTGAAACCTCCACGCCGCAGGAGGGACTGGGGTTCATGCCGATAATCCCGAGAATCTCGTATCCGCATCTCCCATATGCCTCGATCTGATCGGCCACCGTTTCGGCTACGCGGCGGAATGCACCTCGAATTGCCGCCTCCGATCCCATTCCCCAGCGGGTCTTCTCAAGACCGAGACACAGGAACTCCGGACAGGGCATCTGGACGATTCCAACCTCGCTCTGCAACAGGAGCTCAACCAGGGGGGCGTTGGCTCCCGGGAAATCCGCTCCCTCCGGAAAGCGTGTGTTCATGTTCAAGAAACAGTGGGCGAGAAAGACGATCCGGCGACTCCGCTTGTCCCCGAGAAAGAGATAACCGAGCCTGAATGCATCGGAGAAATCTCCTTCGAACTGCACGTCCCCCGTGGCCCAGAGTGCTAGGAAAAAAGGAAGTTCTCGTCGGGCCAGTCTTCTCAGGACTTCCCGTGAACAGCGGAGGGTGCAAGTGGTACCTCGGGGCTCCGAAGACGCGATGCCCGCGCCTCCGATCTCCCAGAAATAGGTCGTGCCGTCAATCTCCCACCGGATAGCGCGGCACTCATCCTTCGATTGCTCCCGGGCGGCGCAATACTGATTCGCTCGCGCCATGAGCATGCGCAGATCCTGATCAATCGACGGGGCCGTCGTTTCCGCCGATGGCCTCTTCTCCACGGTTCCATCCATCCTTTCTCTCGGAATCCGCGATGATCGCACCGCGTCGATCGAAGATCCGGTGCGTCGCCAACTCCTATCGACGCCGACGCCCTATTTCTCGGTGATGCTGTCCGCGAAGTTGATGACGCATATTGTCCGGAAGATCTTGTGTGGCCCGACGGCGATGCCGACCACCCGGTAGACGGGGTTCAGGAGGGTGTGTCGATGCCCGCGATCCGGCACTCCATCGTCGACCAGGAGGCTCACGACGATGGCGCGGGCGCTGTAGGGCCCGTAGCTGATCGCCTCCCCGCTGGCCGATCCCGGGACACCATACTGGTTGATGCGCTGGCCCGGCGTGCTTCCGTCCGTGCCGGTATGCCCCGTGGTTCCCGACCGGCCGCTGTTGATCATGTGGTCGCGGGCAGCTCGGGCGAGTGCGCGAG
>DATJPH010000065.1:0-3729 GCA_035506475.1 Bacteroidota bacterium
AAGTTGCTACCTCAGTTCCGGGTGCTGCAGCATCGTCTTCCGGGCCTCTTCCCTGTCCCTGCCGAGCTGGTCGACGAGCTCGGCAAGCGACGCGAACTTCTTCTCGTCGCGCAGGCGGCGGAGGAAAGAGACCGCCACCTCTTCGCCGTAGATGTCCCTGTCGAAATCAAACAGGTGCACCTCGATGGTCTCCTCGGGAACCGTCGCCACGGTCGGCCGGAACCCGATGTTCATCATCCCCGCGTGCCGCCGGGCGCCGACCCTGGCGGCGACCGCATACACCCCGTGTGCCGGGATGATTTTCTGCGCCGATGCCGGGCGGACGTTTGCCGTGGGGAACCCGATCGTTTTTCCTCTTCCGTCCCCCCTGACGACGGTCCCCGCAAGGGCGTAGGCCCGGCCGAGAAACCTGGCGGCCCGTTCCACGTCGCCCGAAGCGAGGGCCTTCCGGATGACCGTGCTCGAGACCGTCTCCCCGGCGACCATGAAGGGGTGCACGGCGAAGACCGAGAACCCGAACTCCTTCCCCATCTTCACGAGATCGTCAATCCCGGCGGCCCTGTCGCGGCCGAACATATGGTCGTACCCGACGATCACTTCGTCGAGGCCTGTTCCCTCGACGAATGTGCTCCGGTAGAAGTCGCGCGGGCTGATCCTGGAGAACTCGTACGTGAATTCCAGCAGGAGCAGCACGTCGACGCCGAGCGCCCCGATCAGCTCGATCTTCTCCTCCATCGTCGTCAGGAGCTCGACGGGGCTCCCGGGGGGGCCCACAATCTGCCGGGGGTGCGGGTCAAACGTGACGACGATGCTCCGTCCCTCGCGCATCCTTGCCCGGCTCACCACCTCCCGGATGATCTCCGCATGCGCCAGGTGGACGCCGTCGAACGTACCGACCGTGACGACGGAGCCCGCGTCGCGCGGAATCTCCCGGACAGTGCGGGCGACGATCATGACGCCTTCGGTTCCATCGAGGCCCGGTACGCGGCCAGATCCTCGATCGTCACGGCGTCCTCCACCCGGTACGGTCCGATTCTCGTCCGTTCAAGCGCCGTCAGGTACGCTCCGCAGCCGAGCCTGTCCCCCATCTCGCTTACCAGACTCCGGATGTATGTCCCTTTCGAGCAGGTGACCCTGAACCTGACGACGGGAACGCTCACCGTGACCGGTACGATGGAGTGAATCATGATGTCGCGGGCATCGCGTTTCACCTCGACTCCCTCCCTGGCGTACCTGTAGAGGCGTTTCCCCTTCACGCTCACCGCCGACCACATGGGCGGGACCTGGAGCCGGGGGCCGGTGAATTCGGCAAAGACCCCAAGGATCCGCTCCTCGTCGATCCCCTCGGTGCTCCCGCCTGCGATCACGGGTGTGGCGGTATCGAAGGACTCGGTCCGTCCGCCGAGCGTCATCTCCGCGAGGTATTCTTTTTCGAGGCCGACGAACTCCGCGATCGCCCTGGTCTTCTTCCCCGTGCAGACGATCAGCAGCCCGGTCGCGAGGGGGTCGAGCGTTCCTGCGTGCCCCACCTTCTTGACGCCGAAGAGCCGCCTGATCTTGTGCACGACGTCGAACGACGTCCAGCCCGCGGGCTTGCGCACAAGGAGCATCTCACCGTCTGCGAACCGGAACTCACGGCTCGGTTCCATCATGGATTTTCTTGATCAGCGTGTTGATCCGGTCTACGTGGTCAAGCGTATCGTCCAGATAGAACTGGAGCGCCGGCGTGAATTTCATTCTCAGGTGCGAGCCCACTTCCCGGCGCATGCTCGCTCTGTCCTTCTCCAGCAGGGCCATCGTCGCCTGCTGGGCCGCGGCGCCCCCGAAGACGCTGAAGTACACCTTCGCGATCTTCAGGTCCGGCGTCATCTTCACGTCGGTCACCGTGGTGAAGCCGTGCGACGGGTCGCGGTACTCGCGGCTCAGTATGGCGCCGATCTCCTCCTTGATGAGGGAGGCGACTCTCTCGGTGCGTATGGACATTACAGTTTCCTTTTCGCCTCGACGATCCGGAACGCCTCGATGACGTCGCCGACCTTGATGTCGTTGAAGTTTTCCAGGCCGAGGCCGCATTCGAACCCGGCTTCGACCTCCCTGACGTCGTCCTTGAACCGCTTCAGGGAGGAAATCGACCCTTCGAACACCTGGATGCCGTCGCGGACAAGCCTGACGCGGTTGTTGCGCATGATCTTGCCGTCCTGCACGTGGCATCCGGCGATGTTCCCGATCTTCGGGACTTTGAAGACCTCGCGGACTTCGACCGTTCCGACGATCTCTTCCTTCCGTTCGGGCGCCAGAAGTCCTTCAAGCGCCTTGTGGATGTGGTCGATCGCGTCGTAGATGATGTTGTACGTCCGTATCTCGACTTTTTCCTTTTCCGCGAGCCGCCGGGCGTTCAGGTTCGGGCGTACGCGGAAGCCGATGATCACCGCTCCCGAGGCTGCCGCCAGGATGATGTCCGACTCGGAGATCATGCCCACGCCGGAGTGGATGACGCGGAGCTTCACCTCCTTGTGCTCGATCTTCATGAGCGAATCCGACAGGGCCTCCACGGACCCGTCCACGTCGCCCTTGACGATGACGTTCAGCTCGCGGACCTGGCCTTCCTTGATCTGCTGCGAGATGTCGTCGAGGGTCGTCAGGTGGATCTGGCGGAAATCCTGCTCGCGCTTGAGCTGCTGCCGTTTCAGGCTTATCTCGCGCGCCTCGCGGTCTGTCGCCATGACAAGGAACGAGTCGCCCGCCTGGGGGAAGCCGTCAAGCCCGGTCAGCTGCACCGGCGTCGAGGGACCCGCAGCTTCGAGCCGGTTCCCCCGCTCGTCGAACATGGCGCGGACCTTCCCGCTGTAGATGCCGGCAAGGAACGGATCGCCCACGCGGAGCGTCCCTTTCTGGACAAGGACGGTGGCGGTGATCCCCTTCCCCTTGTCGAGCTGGGCTTCGACGATCGTTCCCAGGGCGAGCCTGTCGGGATTCGATTTCAGGTCGAGGACATCGGCCTCCAGGCCGACCTTTTCAAGGAGCACGTCGACGTTCTTCCCTGTCCGCGCGGAGAGCTCCACGCACTGGTACTTCCCGCCCCACTCTTCGACGAGGATGTTCTTCTCGGCGAGCTGCTGGCGGATCCTGTCGGCGTTCGCTTCCGGCTTGTCGATCTTGTTGATCGCGATGATGATGGGGACCCCCGCCGCCTGCGCGTGGCTGATGGCTTCCAGTGTCTGGGGCATCACGCTGTCGTCCGCGGCGACAACAAGGATCACGATGTCCGTGATCTGCGCCCCGCGGGCGCGCATGGCGGTGAACGCCTCGTGGCCCGGGGTATCGAGGAACGTGATCACGCGTCCCGATGCCGTCGTCACGTTGTAGGCGCCGATATGCTGGGTGATCCCTCCCGATTCGCCGGCAACAACGTTCGAGCGCCGGATATAGTCCAGGAGCGAGGTCTTCCCGTGATCGACGTGGCCCATGATCGTGACAACGGGCGGGCGGCGCACGAGATCCTCGGGGCGGTCCTCCCCTTCCGTGAGGACCTCCTCTTCGGTGACCTCTTCGTAGAAGCTGATCGCGAACCCGAACTCATCGGCGACGAGCGTGATCGTGTCCTTGTCGAGCCGCTGGTTGATCGAGACCATGATCCCCAGCTCCATGCATTTCTTGATCACGTCGGCGACGTTGACCCGCATGAGGTTGGCAAGGTCGTTCACCGAAACGAACTCGGTGACCCGGAGC
>DATJPH010000066.1:0-7931 GCA_035506475.1 Bacteroidota bacterium
TCTCTTCCATACAGACGGGTACGGGGCGCGCCTCTACGCGTACGAGTCGGGGATGCCGGGTCTCCTCTCCATCCCCCCTCTGTACGGTGACGGGCTCCGCTGGTATGTGCGGGCGCGGTGGAGACCCGTGGAATGGGCGGAGATCGTGATCCGGTATGCGTGCACGGCGAAGGATCCCTCCGTGACCGAAACAGACCCTGTGAGGGATCTCCCCTTCACGTCGGCTGCACAGATCGGCCTCCAGGCCGACATCCGCATCCCGTGAACGGAAGCGCTCCCTTGATTTTCGGACCTGATTTAGGTAGTGTGTGGCGCACACAACGGCCCGCACATGCACGAAGAGACGGTTTTGCCGCTCCGCGACATCCCGAAGTTCCCCCTTGCCGACACACCCACTCCGCTCCAGAGGCTCGAACGCCTCACGGCGCACCTGGGAGGTCCCCGCATACTGATGAAGCGCGACGACATGACCGGCCTTGCATTCGGCGGCAACAAAACACGGAAGCTCGAATACCTCGTCGGCGCCGCCCTCAGGCTGGGGGCGGATACGCTCTTGACCGCCGGCGCGGCGCAGTCGAATCATTGCCGGCAAACCGCGGCGGCGGCCGCGAAAGCCGGGTTGCGATGCCATCTTGTCCTCGGGGGGGAGCCCCCCTCCGTGCGGAAGGGGAACCTCCTTCTTGACGGCCTCCTCGGGGCCGAGATACACTGGGCCGGAGCCGAGCGCCGGGGGGAGACGCTCGGCTCTGTCGCCGAGTCGCTCAGGCTGCAGGGGCTCAAACCGTACCTGATCCCGTACGGCGGGTCATCGGCGCTGGGGGCGGTCGGCTATTGCATGGCGATGGCCGAGCTTGCGCGGCAGATCCCGCTGCTTGAGAACAGGGTTGCGGCGATGGTATTTGCCTCGAGCTCCGGGGGGACCCACGCCGGGCTCATCACGGGCGCGCGAGCATGCGGATACCGGGGGAGGATTATCGGCGTCTGCGTGGAGAAGGGGGATCTCCTGCGCGGGGAGCTCTCCTCCAATATTCGCTCGGCCGCCCATGGCTCTGCGGAGATCCTCGGACTCACCGCCCCGGCGGGGGAGGATGCGCCCGTTGATCTTGACCCCCGGTACGAAGGTGAAGGGTACGGCGTCATTGGCCCCCGCGAGCGGGAGGCACTCCGTCTCCTGGCCCGCCTTGAAGGGATACTCCTCGACCCAGTCTACACCGCCAGGGCGATGGGGGGGCTTATCGATATGATCGCCAGGGGCGAATTCCGGAAGGGGGAGAGCGTCCTGTTCTGGCATACGGGAGGTTCTCCTTCGCTCTTCGCGTTCGCCGAGGAGATCGGATGAGATCGGGGCGCTGTTTTTGAGGTTTGGCACCGGATTCGTATATTAACGGAGGAGATGTTCATTCTTATGCAGGTGGGCCGGTGAGTGCGAAGCGCAGGGTGGTCGTTGCCATGAGCGGGGGGGTCGATTCCTCCGTCGTTGCTGCTATGCTCGTGGAAGAGGGGTTCGACGTCGTCGGCCTGACGATCAAGACCTACAAGTACGAAGACGTCGGCGGGAACACCGGGAACGAAAGCAGCTGCTGCTCGCTTGACGGCATCCAGGATGCCCGCGCCGTCGCCTCCCTGCTCGGGATCCCCCACTACGTGCTTGATTTCAGCGAGCCGTTCGGCGGCGAGGTGATCAACAACTTTGTCGCCGAGTACCTGAGCGGCAGGACCCCCAATCCCTGCGTGATCTGCAACAGGAAGATCAAGTGGGAGGAACTCCTCAGGAAGGCAGACGCGCTTGGTGCGGAGTCGGTCGCGACCGGCCACTATGCGCGCGTGCGCCGTGATGCGGCAACCGGCAGGTACGTCGTTGCCCGCGGGCGGGACGCTTCCAAAGACCAGTCGTACGCCCTCTGGGGCCTCACGCAGGAATCGCTCCGGCGTACGATCTTTCCTCTGGGGGAGATGACAAAACAGGAGGCCCGCGCCCGGGCTTCGGCCGGCGGCCTCCCGATGGCGGCGAAGGGGGAGAGCTACGAAATCTGCTTCATCCCCGACGACGACTACGAGAGGTTTCTCAAGGAGCGGGTGCCGGGGCTTGCCGACCGGGTACGCAACGGCCAGGTGGTGATGGACGGGAAGGTCGTGGGGACCCACCGCGGCTACCCCTTTTATACGATCGGGCAGAGGAAGGGCCTGGGGATCGCCGGCGGGGAGCCCCTCTACGTCACGGGGATCGATCCGGTCGCCAACCGCGTGGAGATCGGTCGGAAGCAGGAGCTGTTCCACGGCGGATTGATCGCCCGGAACGTCAACATGATCAAGTACGCGGAGTGCAGGACGCCGCGCCGCGTGGATGCAAGGATCCGCTACAAGGACCACGGCGGGGCCGCGGAAGCGGTGGAGACGGGCGACGGGAGGCTGCATGTGAGGTTCGACGAGAAACGGCGGGCAGTCACTCCGGGCCAGTCGGTCGTCCTCTACGAGGGAGATGATCTTGTAGGGGGAGGCGTCATCGACACGATCCTCGACTAATCAGGACTCGCTATGCTCAATCCCAGGACGGTCAATATCTACGGTTTTGTCGCGATAGGCGCCATGCTGATCATGCTGATCCTCGTCGTGGGGAAACTCGTTCCCCAGCGGATGTACATGGCCCTCTTCTACGCCGCGGCGGCGCTGTTCGCCGTCCGCATCGGGCTGCGGATAGCCCTTGCGCGCCAGCAGAAGAAGGGAGAGGAGGAGCCGCGTGAAGGGAAAGGGGGTGCGGCGGACGTCTGAGATTACTTGGCCGCGGAGAGGTACCGGACGTCGTCCTTCCCGAGAACCTCTGCGCGGTGGTGCGTGTTCGCCGGAATGTCGAGCCTGTCTCCCGCCCGCAGCGTCCATTCGTGTTCATCGGTCGCGATCTTCATCACCCCGTCCACGATAACGACAAAATCGTCGAAATCATGTTTGTGCCTCCCGTACTTCACCCCGGGGCGGTCCGTGTAGAGCTCCGATTCCAGTCCCTCGCTCGCAAGCATCCGCTTCAGCCCGTCCAGCGTCGGCTTCTTCGGCTGTGACCATCGTACGACATCCATAAGTGCCCTCACGACGTTTACCTACTCCTCTATTTCCCTGCGGCGGCAACAGGCGCCCCTGCGAGGCATTCTGCATAATACCCTTCGTACATCGTAACGATCTTCCCGACGTCAAAATTCTCCACCGCGCGGCTCCGTCCCGCAAGGCCGAATTGCATCCGCTTGGCGTCGTTCGTCAGGAGCTCCACCGCGTACCTCGCCATCCTGTCGATATCACCGATTTCCGCGATATACCCCGTCTCGCCGTGGACCTGAAGCTCGGGGAGCCCTCCGACGCTTGAAGAGATGACCGGGACGTCGCACGCCATCGCCTCAAGGGCGGAGAGCCCGAAGCTCTCGGACTGGCTGGGCATGAGCATCAGGTCCGACGAGGAGAGGATCGGCACGAGCTCCAGCTGTTTGCCCAGGAAGCGGACGTGCTGCTCCAGTTTCATTTCCCGGGTCAGGATCTCGCACGCAGACCGGTCGGGGCCGTCCCCCACAAGGAGGAGGCGGGAGGGGACTTTCTTCCTGACCTCGGCGAATATCCGGATCACGTCCTGGACGCGCTTGACGAGGCGGAAGTTGGAGACGTGGACGAGTATCCGGTCCTCCGGGGGCGCGAATTTCGCGCGGACATCCGGCAGTTCCACCCTCCGGTACTTCGCCGTGTCGACGAAGTTCGGGATGACGCGGATGTCCTTCGTGATGCTGTAGTTTGTCATCGTCTTCTCCCGGAGAAACCGGGAGACCGCCGTGACGCCGTCGCTCCGCTCGATGCTGAAGCGCATCACGGGGAGGAAGCTCGGTTCGAGCCCCACGAGCGTGATGTCCGTGCCGTGAAGGGTCGTGATCACCTTGAGCTCCTTCCCGAGGATCTCCCGGGCAAGGAACGCGCTGATGGCATGGGGGATCGCGTAGTGCGCATGGATGAGGTCGAGCTTCTCGAAGCGCGCCACCTCGACAATCTTGCTCGCCAGCGCGGGCGTGTAGAGCGGGAACTCGAACAGCGGGTAGCTTGCCATCTCCACCTCGTGATAGGAGATGTTGTCGAGGTACTCGTCGAGCCTCATCGGGAGGGCGTAGCTGATGAAATGGATCTGGTGCCCGCGCGCCGCGAGCGCTTTGCCGAGCTCGGTTGCCACAACGCCGCTGCCGCCGTAGGTGGGATAACACACTATGCCGATCTTCATGGGGTCCGCTGAATGTCAGGGGAGGAAGATACAGAAGGGGGAAGTGACACGCAAGAGCATTGCAAAATAGGCGGAGAATCTCTATCGTACCTGCGTGGACACCTCACCAGAACCGCCCCCGGATGAATTCACGACGCTCCGCGAACACGCGCGCGCCGCGCTGACCGTTCACGGCTCCCGCTTCCTCGCCCGGGCCGTGCCGGTGGGGGGGAAAGAAGAGTGCGAAGAGATTCTCGGGGGAATCCGGAAAGAGTATTTCGATGCGACCCACCACCCGTACGCCTACCGGCTGTCGCCGGGGGGGATGCTCTTCCGTGCTTACGACGACGGGGAGCCGTCGGGGACAGCAGGAAGGCCGATACTCGGAGCGATAGACGGGGCGGGTCTGACCGGGGTTCTCGTCGTGGTGACAAGGTATTTCGGCGGGACGAAGCTGGGTGCGGGAGGACTTGCACGCGCATACCGCGATGCGGCCCGGGACGCGCTCCGTGCGGGGGGGCGCTCCACGCAGTACCTGTGCGACACGGTCGGTGTCACGGTCTCCCACGCTCTTGTCGGGCCCGTCCTCCGCGCGGTGGCCGCCGCCGGGGGGCGGATCGCCGATTCCCGCTACGGGGAGGAGGTGGAGATGGCCATCGAGATCCGCCGTTCGCGCTCTGCCGGCCTCCGCAGCGCCCTCCTGGAGGGAACCGCCGGCGCCGCCCGCGTCACCGTGCGGTGACGAGTCCTTTCTCGGTCACGATCTGCATCGTATCGATCGCGATGACAAGTTCCTCGTTCGTGGGGATCACCAGAACGGGTGTCCGCGCTCCGGCGGGGGAGATGAACTTCTCCTTCTCCTTCGACGTGTTGAGCGACTCGTCGAGGGCGATCCCGAAGAACTCCATCCCGGCGCAGCAGGCGCTCCGCACGTCGGTGCTGTTTTCGCCGATCCCGCCGGTGAAGATCACGGCATCGAGCCCCCCCATCGCCGCGGCGTACGCCCCGATATACTTCTTGATCCTGTAGGTGAACACCTCGAAGGCATAGGTCGCCTTCTTGTCCCCGTTCTTCATCTCGGCCACGATCTCCCGCATGTCGCTCGAAATCCCCGATATCCCCTGGAGGCCGCTGTGCTTGTTGAGCAGCGTCCCGGCCTCGCCCAGCGTGAGTCCTTCCTTCCCCATCACGAAGAGGATGACCGAGGCGTCGATGTCGCCTGACCGGGTCCCCATCAGGAGCCCTTCGAGCGGCGTGAATCCCATCGACGTGTCCACCGAGGAGCCCCGGTCCACCGCCGCCATGCTGCAGCCGTTTCCGAGATGGCACGTGATCAGCCTGAGGGACCCGGCGGGCTTCCCCAGCAGCGTCGCGGCGCGGTCGGCGACGTACCGGTGCGAGGATCCGTGGAACCCGTACCTGCGGATCTTGTACTGCGTGTAGAGGGAGTAGGGGATGCCGTACAGGTATGCCCGCTTGGGCATCCTGACGTGGAACGCGGTATCGAACACGCCCACCTGCGGGACCCCGGGGAGGCTCACCTCGCATGCGGCGATCCCCCTCAGGTTGTGGGGGTTGTGCAGGGGGGCGAGCTCGATGTTGTCGCGGAGCGTCTTGATCACCTCGTCCGTGAGGAGGACCGAGCCCGAGAACGATTCGCCGCCGTGCACCACCCGGTGGCCGACCGCGTGGATCTGTCCCCGGTCGGTGATCACGCCGTGGTTCTTGCTCAGGAGGACCGCAAGGATGTACTCGATGGCCTGCGTGTGGTCGACGATTTCCCCCGCGATGCGGATCTCGTCGCCGTCGAAGCGGGTGTTTGTGAGCGTCGCCTCGCTCATGCCGATCCGTTCGACGCTCCCTTTCGTGAGGAGCTTCCGGCTGCCGGCTTCGATCATCTGGTACTTGACGGAGGAGCTGCCGCAGTTCAAGACGAGAATATTCATAGCCGTTTGCCGTCCTCGTTGTATTTGAAGAACCCCTCGCCCGTTTTCTTGCCGAGTTTTCTCTCCCTCACCATCCTGCGTAGGAGGGGGCAGGTCCTGTAGCGGGATTCTTCGAGCTCGTGGTACATCACCTCCATCCACATCAGGACCTCGTCCAGTCCCATGGTGTCCGCCATCTCCAGCGGGCCGGTCTGCATGCCGTACCCGAGTTTCATCGCCGTGTCGATATCCTCCGCCCGGGCGATCCCCTCCATGAGGACGTGCATCGCCTCGTTGAGCATCGGGAGGATCGTCCGGGTCGTGATGAACCCCGGGTATTCAAACACCTCCACGGGGGTCTTCCCGATTCTCCGCGCGAACGACTTCACGAGCTGGAATGTCTCGTCCGACGTCTGCATGCCGCGGACGATCTCCACGAGCGGCGTCTGCGGGACAGGGTTGAGGAAGTGCATCCCGATGATCCGGTCGGCGCGCCTGCTGGCCTGGGAGAGCTTGCTCAGGGAGAGCGTGGCGGTGTTCGAAATGAACACCGCGTCTTCCTTCCCCACGGAGTAGAACGACTCGATGAGCTGCTTCTTGAGGTCGAGGTTCTCGTCCACGGCCTCGATGATGATGTCGCACCCCCTCAGCTCGGCGATATCGGTTGTGCCGTGGACCCGGCTCATCACCGCGCGCTTCTCCGAGGTTGTCATCCCCCATCGCTTGATCTCCATGTCCATCGCCCGGGAGAGCCCGTCGATGCCCGCTTTGAGGCTTTCGGCGTTCTTCTCGACGCCGATCACTTCGATGCCGGCTCCGGCAACGGTCTGGGCGATGCCGTGCCCCATGACGCCGAGGCCGATCACGCCGACCGCCTGGAACTTGTCGTCCGGCTTATGCTTGGAGGCGATGGACGACTCCAGGTCTTCAAATTTGAGTTTTTCAGCCATATGAGAATCCTTGTTGTCTTCAGGAGTACCTGTCTCTCCCCCCGATGGCGCGGGCTCCCCGTTGCGGGGGCTCCTGCGGGGCGGGGGGCGCTTGCCAGAGAGAATTCATCCTGGGGTTGGAGAGAACGGATAGGACCGCAAGAGCGGGATCGGCCGGCGGCGCACGCGGCGAGGTTCATCCGGTGTGCCTGCACCGCCGATCACCGTAATGTAATGAGAAATGAGGAGCGATGCAACGCGCGGGCCGGGCGGATCTAGAAGTCCTTCTTCTGAAGCACCCACGCCGCCCCCCCGAGAATCGCTCCGATCGAAAGGAATGACTGCACGAAGGGGAGCGCCTTCGCGGCTTCGCCGGACATGAGCCGGGTTGCCCCCACTTCCATCGCGGGGATCTGGGGGAAGATGTAGTACAGGCCGTCCAGTATCCCCCGGTAGATCCCGTTGCCCCAGAGGAGATACAGCGTCGTCTCCCTGCTCTCCAGCAGGCGCGCGACGAGCATGTAGTACAGCACGGTCCCGATGATCGCGATCGCCATGTTCCTCGTCGTGACGCCGAAGAACGTGACGACGGCGTAGAGCGCCGCGAAGACGTACGTCAGGAGGGGCACACTGAGGAGAAACGCCGTATTCCAGACGCCGACCTTGAGCCCGATAATGAGCCAGAGCCCGCCGACGAAATAGAGTATGTTCAGGAAGATGACAGAGACGCATGCCAGGTATTTGCCGATCAGGAGCTGCCACCGGGCGATCGGCTTCGACAGATAGAGGTCGACGGTCCCTTTTTCCAGGGCGTCGGGGAAAACGCCGGCCGTCCCGAATATGCCGAAGACCAGG
>DATJPH010000067.1:0-13306 GCA_035506475.1 Bacteroidota bacterium
TCTTCCATGAACGCTTTTGCGTCTTCTTCGCCGAGCTCGGAGAGCTCCATTTCGATCTTGCCGAAAAACGAGAGCGCCCCCGTATTGGCGCCTTTCTTCCCTTCCGAGGCCCGGGAGACAATCTGGGAGGCGGAAGCGCGCTGCGACTCGTCGAGGTTCAGCGCGATAAGCATCGGTTTGGCCGAGAGGAGCTGATATGATTTCAGGACCTGCATCTCTTCCCTTGTGAAGGAGGTGTCGCGGAGAGGCTTGCCGCCGTCGAGTATCGCATGGCACCGCTCCAGGAGCGGCAGCTCCTTCTTCCCCTGTTCGTCCCCCGCCTTGTGGACCTGTTTCCTGATCCGCTCGATCCGGGTCTCGACGACGGCCAGGTCGGAGAGTATGAACTCGGTCTCGAATGCCGCAATGTCCCTTACAGGATCGATCGTGCCGTCCGGGTGGGGGACAGCGTCATCGGCGAAGACGCGGACGACCTGGACGAGTGCATCGTTGGTCTTGACGTTCGAAAGGAAGTTCGTCGTGAATTGCGTCGAGCCCGATTCCCCTTTCTGCAGCCCCGCCACGTCGACGAATTCGATCGTCGCGTTCACGGTGCTCTTCGGGGTAAACAGCGCGCTCAGCTTGTCGAGCCGGCTGTCAGGCACTTTGACGATCGCATGGTGGGCGTCCGGTCGCGACAGGAGCGAGGGATCGATGTGCGTCCGCGTAATTGTCTGGAACAGCGTCGTTTTGCCGGAAAAAGGGAGTCCGACGATGCCGATCTGCATGGGGAAGTCTCCGGGTGGTGAGCGTGCGAGAAAACAATATACGAATTTGCGGGCCCGAAAGGAGTAGTCGATGAAAAAGGAACAGCACGCCCCCCGCCGCGCGCCGGAATCCGCCGGCCGTTCGTTCCGACAGGTGAACTATATCAGGGGAGTGATCATTGTCGTCGCCGTTCTGCTCACCTCCGTGCTTGTCTTCGTCGCCATCCGGATCCCCTCGCCCCCCCCGGGGCTCAGGAGCGGAGCTCCGGAGCCCCGGGCGGCCGCCGTCTACCACCCGACGGAGAAATGGATCCAGCGGGCGTACGCGATCGACGTCCTCTTCCACGAGGTCTACACCCCGTGCTGGGAAGGGGCGTACGGGGCCATGGGGGACGCGCACCTGTTCGCGGTGACGGGGGACTCGGCGCTCTTCCGGTTCTACATGGTGAGCCATCCGCTGACGGAAATGTGCAGGCAGACCTGGATCGACGACCAGGCATGGGTCTGCCTGGCGGAGAGGGACTGGTGGACGTTCACGGGGAAAACCAGCATGGCGCTCGTGGCGGACGCCGTACGGCGCTATACGGAGGCGCGCGAGTCCGGGGCGCTCTCCAGCGTGGAAGGGTTCTGGAGCTGGTACAATTTCCCCCCGAACACCCCCGGTCAGCAGCAGATATTCACGAACAGCAACATGAACGAGATGGCCTCCGTCGCCTGCTGGCTCTACGAGGTGACCCGCGAGCGTCATTTCCTCGACGATGCGCTCCTGGTCTGGAACGGTGACGCCTCGGCACCCGGGGTGGAGAAGACGTACTACAGGGGGGGAGGGCGCTGGGTCGGGAAACCGGGGCTCGCCGCGTTCGGGGATCCGCTCCCGTGGAAGGGGGCGGGCTACTGCACGATCGCGGCGTCGCTCTACAGGGCAACGGGGGAAGAGAGGTACAAAACGATCGCCGTCGCCACCGCCCGGCGCGTGATGGATCCTGCGGCCGGGCTTGTCGATCCCGTCGATTTCTACCAGGTCCGCATGGACGGGGGGGGCGCGTTTACTAACTTCCTCCTCGATGCCTACCAGCTTGCGCCCGGGGAGCTGAAGGAGATCCCCCTGAAAGTGGAGAAGTCTCTCGAGTACGTCTGGACGAACGCGCACGGAAAGGCCTCTGTCGTGCTTCACCGCGAATCGGACCACGGGATCAGGAACGGGTGGAACGGTAAGGGGGGTGAAGACGGCTACCGGGTGGGGGAGGTGGGGACCGTCCACGCACAGGGGGAAGCTGTCAGGGCGTTCGGCCTCTACGCGTACATCGTGAACTCTCCGGCATTACCCAAACCGGGAGGCCCCTGAACTCTCAGGGGCCCCCGGATCGGATGCGACGTCTTGCTCTTGTTTCCCTTTTCCTACCTGATGTATGCCATCTTCTGGACCTTGCTGAACGTGGCCCCGGTCTTGTCGAGCGTCACGGCATCGATCCTGCAGAGATAGACCCCGGATGCCGTCGACGGATGCCATTCCACGGTATGTGCCCCCGGTCCCACCTCCCCGTTGACAAGATCGGCGACGAGCTGCCCGAGCAGGTTGTACACCCTGAGATGTACGCTGCTCCGCGCCGGGACCGTGTAGGAGATCTCGGTCGAGGGGTTAAACGGGTTGGGATAATTCTGCTCCAGCGAAAACTTCCCGGGTACATCGACGGCAACAGGGGCGGATGTGTTGACCGGCGCCGCCCATTCGACCGGGGGGTAAACCGGTATCGTCCCTGTGTCCGGGAGCGATCCCTTGGCGCTCACGGTGACGAGCGTCCCGTCCGGTCCCAGGAATATGAAGCTGTAGCTGTTCGCCGTTGTGTCCGTCCTCTTGATCCTGAGCACCTGGTGCGACGACCCGCCGGGGAGCGTCAGGGGGCCCCAGGCATCGACAACGTACCCGGAATTGTGGCGCGCCCCCGTTTCGACGAAGGGAAAGCCGGACACGAAGTATATCGTGGTGTCAAGATACGCGGATGTCCAGGTCGTCCCGTAGGTGGACGGAAGCTTGTACAGCAGGTCCGTCGGGACGCTCGATTCAAGCAGCGTCGCCGACAGTCCGGTTGCTGTCGCTCCTTTGCCGAGGTCGAACAGGCCGCTGGCCGTCAGTTGGAAGTACCAGTAGACCGTCGCGGGGATGAGTGTCGTCGATCCCGGCAGTGTGGCCGAAATGCTCCCCTGGAGCATGTGCGTGGCTGCGGGGAATGACGACGCATAGGCCGACCCGTTGACGGTCGCGCTCGTGAGCGTGACGACGTTGCTCCTCTTGAGCCCGCTGAAATCCCAGGAGCTCGCTCCCTTCTGCCCGATATTGATGGACGTGACGGTGGAATCCCACCGCGGCTGTGTGAACGCCCCCACCGCGAACTGCGTGCTCAAGTCCGCGGACGTTATCGTGACCTGCGCGGCTGCCGGCTGAACGAACGCGGCCACGGCGCACACGAACACGATCCCCCCGATGAGTCGATTCATAAGTCCTCCCCAGTATGTGGTCTTTGTTGTGATTGATTCAAAATTTCGCCTCCAGGACGAGCACGTACGTCCTGGGGGGCATGATGTTCCCGGTCAGCTCCACGTAGTTGCGCTGGAGCAGGTTGTTGACCTGGAGCGTTGCCGAGAGCGGCAGCCCCGTGAATGCAAAATCGGCCCCCGCCCTGACGTCGGTGACGAGGATGTCCCCTCTCTGGTCTCCGTCGGGGATAATGCCGAGGTTGACAAGCTCGATATCGATGTTATCCACCCTGCTCACGTACCGGAAATCCGCCCCCGCGGTGAACATCCCGACGCGGCCGGCAAGGTTGGCGTAAAAGAGATGGCGGGGGCGGTACCGGAGGATCTCGTGCGTCACAAGGTCCTCGGGATCGGCGTACGTGTACCCGACGTTGCATCCCAGGCCGCCGTCGAAGAGGCCGAACCGGAACGATGCGTCGATCCCCTGCACCCTGGCCTGCGTGACGTTCGTCCACTGTATGTACGGGAGATTCGATCCGGCCGGGGCGAAGAGCCCGGGCTCGATAAGGTTGTCGAAATCCGAACGGAATGCCGCGATGTCCACGGTGCCCGCCCCCCAGACCGTCTGCGCGATGCCGACTTCGTAGGAGGAGCTCCGTTCGGGCTGCAGGTTCTTGTTCGGGAGCGTTGCCAGGTTGCTCACCTCCCCCTGTATGAAGGCCTCTGCGACGGAGGGGACCCTGAACCCCCTTCCGTACGACGCCCGGAGCGTGGTCCCTTCCACGGGTGTGTAGGAGAGGGCCGCCTTCGGGTTGACCTGCCCGCTCGGTTTGATGATGCCGACGGTCTCGAAATCGAACCTGACGCCGGCGGTGGCGATGAGCCCCGCGGCGACCCTGTACTCGTCCTGCGCGTACGCGGCGAGCCCTCCGCCGCTGTGCTGGCCGAAGAGGTCCGCGTTGACCTCGTCGAACGTCCCGGTGAACCCGGCCGTCATTGTGTTTTCCCTGTCGAGGACGAGCGTCGTGGTCGCTTCGACGCCGATCTCGTCGGAGAGCGACTTGGTCATCCCTATCGCGTGGATCGTCTCGTAGCCCCAGTCGTTGTGGTACCAGAGGAACTTTGCCGTGAACAGGGCGTTGTCGGAGAGGACCCCGTTGTAGAGCGCGTTGGCGTAGTAGCGGATCGAGCGGACGTCGTCCGTCTGCTGGAGCGACGGGGGGATGAGCGCGGAGTCCAGGTTCCGCCAGTACAGGTACTGCCCCCCGTACTGGTAGAGGAGTCCGAAGTTCATCGTCAGCGAGCTGGAGCCCGCGAAATCCTCTTTCGTCTTGACGAAGACGTTGTACCGGCGGTGGTAATCGTTCTGGCGGTACCCGTCGTCGAACTGGCGCGAGAAGAAGAGGGCCACGCCGAGGTCCCCCGACTTGTACGCGTGGCTGACGGATTCCCCGTTGTAGTACCTGTTCTTCTGCGACCAGGCCCATGAGCCGAATGACGGCTTGTTGTAGAGCCCGGCGTACGTCCGGACGTCGGTCTCCGGCGTCTCGGGGATCTGTTTGGTGATGATGTTGATGACGCCCCCCAGCGCGCTCGATCCGTAGAGCGCTGAGCTGGCTCCCTTGACAACTTCGATCCTCTCGATCTGGCCGACGGGGATCGACTCGAAGACGAGTTCCCCGGTGTCCCCGGCGATGAAGGGGACGCCGTCAAGAAGCATGAGCACCCTGCTCCCGGCGCCCCTGGAGTACCCGCTCGAACCCCGGATGTTGACCTGACCGCCGGTGATGTTGACGCCGGGGACGTAGCGGAGCGCGTCGTCGATCGTCTGCGCGTTCCTCATCTGGAGCTCGGTGGCCTCAAGGACCGCGATGCTCACCGGGACCTCCTGGAGCGACTGTTCGCGGCGGCTCGCGGTCACGACGATCTGCTCCGTCTGCACCGGTGTCTGGACCATCGCGACGTTCAGGGCCGTCTCTTTCCCCTCCTCCACAGCGACGTCCGCGCGCTTCTCGTGCTGATAGCCGACCATCGAAAAGACGACCGTGTATCTCCCCGGGGTAATGCCCGCGATCCGGTAATCCCCCTTCGTGTTTGTCGTGGTTCCCCGGACGGTTCCCTCAAGGAGAACCGTCGCGCCGACGAGGGGCTCGCCGTCCCCTTTCCCCGTGACGCGTCCTGCGATCGATCCGCCGGCGGAGAGCGCGCCGTGCCAGGGGAGCGCGAGCAGCAGCATGATTGTTGGAAGTCTCATTGCCACGGCTTCGGTGGTAGATTGGCGTAATCAACGTTGATGTCGATCCCCGGCGTGTTCCTGTTCGAATACACTCTCACGGGCGCCGGGTCGAACGGGCCCGGGCCGGTCGAATAGACGCCGGCCGGCCTCCAGTCGCTGAACACGTTCGGCCCGTACCTCCACGCAAGCGCAAGGTAATTGTAGACGCCGGGCTTGAGCGTTGTGCCGTTTGCGGTAAATGCGTAGTGAATCGACTGGGCGAAAAGGACCTGCTGCGTCGTGTCGCGGAGAAGATTCGGCTGGCCGATCTGGGGATAGACGATGGCGGAGCCGTTCAGTATGTCGAGAAGTATGCTCGAGCTGTCGCTCGGGTACGACGGGAACGCGATAAGGCGGAGTTCCTGGACGCTGTCCGCGGAAGGCCAGTTCCGGAACCGGATGACCCCGCTGAACCCCGTCGGCTCGAGCGGGGGGGGCTGCAGACCGGTGTCACATCCTGCCGCGAACAGAAGGAGGAGGACGAGCGTCGCCGCATATCGCACCGTGTTCATGAGCGCAAGGGTGCTATTCTGGAAAGAACGTCGTGTGCATTGCCGCGCCCGTACCGGGTGCGGGTCCCCCGGATGTCAGAACGTCAGGCCGACCGTGGCAAGGGGAACCTCAGAGCTCGTCTTCCCGGTCGTCATGATGAAATTGACCTTCAGCTCTGCGAACAGGGCGATGGGTCCGAGCTTGAAATCGACTCCCGCCCCGGCGTTGAGCGTCGGCTTCGTCTGCGTGTCGAACGCCTTGACCGTGACGAGTTTTACGTTGTTGAACAGCAGCGTCGCGTCGTTCATCTTGAGCTGCACGATTCCCGCGCCCCCCGTGACATAGACGTGGATGACGGGGAGCGGCAGGATATTGAATTTCAGATTCACGTTGCCTGAATAAATGTCAATGCGGCCCCCGTCGATCGAGAACTGCGGGCCGAGCGTGCCGAAGAGCGACTGGTACTTGGTCTTGTCCGGCGAGAGCATGATGTAGTCGCCGGAGACCCTGAATGCGATCAGCCCGAGGTTCACGTCGAAATGGATCCCCCCTCCGTATCCCAGTCCGTAGATTTCTGTGAACAGTGCGTTAAAACCCACGGCAGTATTCGGGACCTGCAGGTTTGTCTGGGCAACGCCGAGATTGAAGTTGACGAAATCTCCCTGGACGCCGAACCCCACCCCCTGTGCCCCGGCTGACGCCGTGAATGCGGTGAATATCACAGCAAGCAGTATGATTCGTTTCATGGTATCTCCTGGAATAATGAGAGGCCTGAAAATAGTCCCGGCAGACCGTCCGACCGGAAGAAGAATTTATTGTTTGTCCCCTTATTATGCAAGGAGAGATTGGAGTTAACTCCGCTTCCCTTGACAACGTGCCGTTCTTCTTGTAATATACATCACTCAATGCTTTTAGTTGGTGAGATCCTTCCATCACCCCCAATTCACGCCTTATGGTTCACCCGGATAGCTGCAGGATCCATGTCTCCCGGATCACCAAAGGGAACGTGCGCCTGTGACAAAGATCGGCAAATACGACATCGTCGAGGAGCTCGGCAGGGGGGGGATGGGCGTCGTGTACAAGGCGCACGACGCCCTGATGGAGCGCGATGTCGCGATCAAGGTGATGTCGGACCTGATGCTGGCGGTTCCCGAGATCCGGTCGAGGTTCTTCCGCGAGGCGAGGACCGCGGGAAAGCTCTCGCACGAGAACATCACCGTCGTCTACGACGTCGGCGAGGACGAGGGGCGTCCCTATATCGTGATGGAGTACCTGACCGGGAGCGACCTGGCGACGCTCATGGAGAGCAAGGAACCGATCACGTTCCTCCAGAAGCTGGACTACGCAATACAGATCTGCCGCGGGCTGTCGTACTCCCACGCCAACGAGATCATCCACCGGGACATCAAGCCGCAGAACATACGGATCGTGGGGGGCGGGAAGGTCAAGATCATGGATTTCGGGATCGCCCGGTCGCTCACGAGCACGCTGACGACGACGGGCGCCGTGATCGGCACCCCCTATTACATGTCTCCGGAGCAGATACAGGGGAGGCACGTCGACAAGCGGTCCGACATCTTCTCCTTCGGGGTCCTCTTTTACGAGCTCCTGACGGGGCAGAAGCCGTTCACGGGGGACGTCCCGACCGCCGTGATGTTCAAGATCGTCTACGACGAGCCGGCGCCCATCGACGACACGCAGATCGACCACCGCAACGGCCTGCGCGACGTCGTCGCCAAAACGCTCGCCAAGGATCCCGACAACCGCTACCAGGATCTCGCGGAGGTCGCCGATGCGCTTGAAAACATCGTCGCCGACCTGCGCGCCGACGAGCGGAAGAAGATGGAGCAGATCAGGGCGAGGCTCGGGAAGCTTATAAGCGAAAGCAGGACGCTCCTCCGGGGGAACAAGTTCCGCAAGGCGCGGGACCTCGTCGAACAGGCCGCCCGGATGGACCCCGCGAACACGGAGATCGCACGCCTGCGGAACGACATCACCGCGGCGGAGGAACGGGAAGCGAAGCGCGTCTTTGTCGAAGAGCGTCTGACGCTGGCGCGCAAGGGGATCGATGCCGAAGAGCTGGAAAAGGCCCTCGCCCTCCTCCAGGAAATCCTCAAGGTGGAGCCGGAGCATGCCGAGGCGGTCAGGCTCGCCCGCGAGGTCCGCGATGCGATAAAATTCAAGAGCACCGGGGATATCCGCTACGCGGCGACGCGGAGGCCCGGCGAAGCGCTTCCCCTGGTTCCGGACCCGAACCTGCAGGCGGCGACCCGGCTCGCGCCGCCGGTGGAGCCAGCGCCGCCCCCGGCACCGCCGCCGCGCACGAAACAGCCGACGCCTCCCCCGGTCCGCCCGCGCCCCGCAACCGTTGTCCGGCAGCCGCGGAAGAACCGGTACCTGATCGGAGGCGCCGCGGCCCTTGTCGTCGCCGCCGCCCTCTTCTACCGTCTGGTCCTGTACGTCCCGTCCCCTCCCCGGGGCCACGTCAGGCTGAACGTCCTCCCCTGGGGAGAGGTCGTCAGGGTGGAGGACGAAAAGGGGACCGAGGTGAAGCTCCCCGGAAGGACATACACCCCCTGCCGGCTGGAGCTCCCGGACGGGTCGTATTACATTCACGTGGCCAACCCCGCCTACGGCGGCGTGATCATCGACACGGTGACGGTCCGGGACAACGACGTGCAGGCCGTGACGAAAGCATTCGCCGGGTTCGACGACCGGCAGGTCGTTTCGCAGTTCGAGTGACAGATACGAGCAGGCAACGCACATCCACCATGCAGAGGAGCCGTCTGATGCAAATTGCCGGTCTCAGAGCCACCCGTTCCGTCGTCGTCGCCTGCGCGGCGCTCGCCGCGCTGAGCTGTTCGAAGGACGACATACCCACGACCCCGCCTCCCCCGTTCCTTTTCACGAACGTGGAGGTGTCGAAGTTCGTCACGCCCCCCGTCACAAGGGTGCTCAGCCGCGGGGCGTCGTACGTCGCGAAGTTCGACGTCTCCTACACCCTCTCCGCGGCCGATGACGCACAGCGGAACAACCTCGAGGTCCTCGCGGTCGTCAACAGCCACGACGTCAACGGCAACTTCGTCGCCGTCATCGGGAGCCTCGCCTACACCCCGCCGCTGTTCACCTCCGCGGGGGGCGTCGTGACCGATTCCATCGGCTTCACCGTTCCCGGCTCCGGTGTCTCGTATGTCTCCGTCGGCGCGCGCGTCGTGACGCGGGGGTCGACGATCACCGACGGCGGCAAGATCGGGCCATACTGGTCTGTCCAATAACCCCCGGAGCACACCAATGCAGACGAATTCCCGAATATCGCTGACGTTCGCGCTGGCTCTCTGGGTCGCCTCCTGCGTGCTTCTCCCGGCGGGATGGGCGCAGACGAACACGGAAAACTTCGCGCAGTTCAGGTTCAACTTCAACAACCCGGGGGCGCGCGCCACCGGCATCGGCGGCGCGTTCATGTCGATCGCCGACGATGCGACGGCCTCCGAGGCCAATCCCGCCGGCCTGACGACGCTCCTGCGGCCGGAGATCTCGCTTGAAGGGAAAGCGATCCAGTTTATCACGCACGTCGACAACTTCTCGCAGACGGGGACGGCGGCGAACTTCACGCTCAACCCGCGCGATTTCAAGAGCGCGGTCGTGAGCCCCTCGTTCGTGAGCGTCGTCTTCCCGGTGCGGCGGTTCACGTTTGCCGTCTTCCGCCACGAGCTCATGAACTTCGAGAGCAACTTCTACACGAACGGGACGTTCGCGCCGGGGTTCACCGACGGGTCGTTCCTGTTCCCGGCGAACTCCAGCACGCGCATACACGTCGACAACTACGGGGGCACCGTCGCCTACAAGGTCCGGGAGTCGTTCTCCGTGGGGGTCTCCGGCGGCGTTTCGCTCATGAACATGAAATCGTCGATCGCCCGCTATTTCCTGGCCGTGTTCAACGACGGGTCGCTCGCCAATATCGCGACGATCGACGATAACAGCACGGATTTCTTCCTGAACGTCGGGCTGCTCTACCGTCCGGTGGAGAACCTCTCGATCGGCCTCACATACAAGAGGCGCCCCTCGTTCTCGCCGAAGCAGACGTACAGGTTCACGAGCTTCCCGACCGATTCGTCGAGGACCGCTCCCATCAACTTCAACGTCCCCTCATCGTACGGCATCGGGATCTCCTACCGGCCGACGGACGTCCTCACGTTTGCCGTGGACGTCGTCCGCGTGGGCTATTCGAGCCTGACGAAGAATTTTGCCCTCACGCTCTCTCAGCCGTACCTGAACTCGGGCGATTTCGCCGTTGACGACGGGTTCGAATTCCACGGGGGGGCCGAGTACGTCCTGTTCCTCAAGACGGTCGGCATCGTCTTCAGGGGGGGCGGCTACCTCGAGCCGGATAACAGGATCCGCTGGGTGGGGAACGTCAACGACAGCACGGATCCGGACAGGATCTTTGCGAGGAAGATCATGCAGGGTCTCTTCCAGAGCGGAAAATCGTACGCCCACGGGACGTTCGGCGCCGGGTGCATATTCTCGAACAACGTGCAATTCGACGTGGCGGGCGATCTCTCCTCGGTGAGCAACACGGTTGTCGGGTCTCTCGTCGTCCGGTTCTGACGTGAGAAGGTCGATCACAGGGACGATCCTCGGGTTCCTCTGCGCCGCTGCGGCACTGCCGGCATTCCCTGCCGGGGCCTCCGCGCAGACGCCGTGGTACGTTTCGTACGAGCGCGGGGTCTCCGCGCAGGAGCAGGGGGACTGGAAAGGCTCCGTGAGCCTGCTCAGGGAGGCGATTGCCGTCAAAGAGGCCCCGAAGCTGAAGGCAAAGACGTACGGGCTCCGTTTCGTCAATTATCTCCCCTACTACCACCTCGGTGAGGCGTACTACCATCTCCGCGAGACGCAGAAAGCGGTGGAGAACTACGACATCTGCCTGAAATACGGTGAGATACAGGAGTCGCCGGAGGAGTTCGCCGTTCTCCAGTCCCACCGGGGCGAGCTTACGGGTGAGCCGCTGAGTATCCCCGCCGCATCTCCCCGGACAGCACCGGCCGGGGAATCGCCGGAGGCTGCAGTCGGGCTCCCCTCCGGAGGCGGTCTCCCCTGGTACGTCAATTACGAGACAGGGCTTGCCTATATCGAATCCGGGGACTGGCTCAACGCGATCGACAACCTGAAGGAGGCGCTCGGGGCGAACGGCATACCCCGGCGCTACGCAAGGACGTACGGGATGTGGTTCATCACGTACATCCCCTATTACTACCTGGGCGTTGCCTACTACAACCAGGGGATGTGGCAGGTGGCGGCCAACTACTTTGAAACCTCGGAACGGCTCGGCGAGGTGAAGGACCTGGAGGCGGAATCCTCCACGCTCAGGTCGTACCTGGAGGAGGCGCGAAAGAAGAGCGCGGGGGTGAGGAAACCCGCGCTCACGGAGGAGCTCAAGGGTGCGGTCAACAACAGGATCGCCGACGCGGTCCGTCTCTTCAACCAGGAGGAATACACGAAGGCCGAATCGGTCTTCCGCTCCGTCCTTGTGATCGATCCGTACAACTCCGTCGCGAAGAACTACCTGGCGAGGATCGCCAGGCAGACCGGGGGCGCCGAGCAGGAAGCGCCGCCCCCCCGCGAATTCTCGAGCGGCGTGGTCGAGCTTCTCAAAGGGAGACACGAGCAGGCGATCCGGCTTCTCAAGATTGCCGAACCCGGCATGGACCAGGATGCGAGCGTCCACGCGTACCTTGGCGTGGCGTACTGCCTGCGCCACCGCGCCGCAGGGAAGAACGAAAAGGATGCGCTCCGGAGCGCCCGGCTCGAGTTCCGGCGCGCCCTGGCGCTCGATCCTTCGTACACGCTTGACAGGACCCTCTTCTCAAAAGACGTCCTCGACATATTCCAGGGAGTCCGGGGAAAGTGAAAGACGTCCGGCTCATATTCCTCTTCATCATCCTCTTTTTACCGCTCGCCCCTCTGAGTGCGCAGTGGTACGTCAACTATGAGAACGGCCGCAAAGCGTTTAAGAACGGCCAGTGGCAGCAGGCGGTGGCATACCTGAGCGAAGCCATCAGCGATGAACCTGATTCGAAGAGGGACAAGAAGACGTACGGGTTTGTGTTTATCGACTACTTCCCCTATGCGTACAGGGGAGCCGCCTACTACAGGCTCGGCGACCTTGCGAACGCGCGGGCCGATCTCGAGAAGGAGAAAGGGGACGGCGACACTCCGGTCTATCACGCGGAGCGGGACAAAGAGGCGGCCGTGATACTCGCCGAGTACCTCGTCTACCTCCAGAAGCCGGCCGCACAGGCGGCGCAGCAGAAAGCCCCCGAGACGCCGAAGCCGAACCCCCCGCAGGTCGCCGTTCAGAAGCCCCCCGCGACTTCCGAGGAGGGCGCTCCGCGCTTTGATGCGAAGAAGCAGAGGAGAGAGGATATCGAAAAAGCGTTCGCCTCCGGCGTGGCGTATTTCAACGGAGACGATCTTGATCATGCCGAGGAGCAGTTCAAGAGCGTCCTCGCGCTTGAACCCTCCCACAGGAGGGCTGCCGAATTCCTGAACAGGATAGAGACGAAGAGGCGGAAACTCGCGGCAGCCCTCCGTCCGAAGGAGACACCTGCCGCGCCGCACGAGTCCAGCCGGGAGGTTTCCGCCCCCGCCGCCGATACGGTCGGGTCGGCTTTCTTCCGCGAAGCGGTGAGGCTCCTGAACGGAGGGAGCCCCGGGAAGGCGAAACCGCTCTTTCAGAAAGTAAATGCCGTCGCACCCGGATACCCGGAGCTCGGGGCGTACATGAACACCATCGCCTCGCTCGAGCAGAGCGCCCGCGCGGGCATCTCCGCCTACTTCCACGGCGAATACAGGGATGCTATCGGGAAGCTGAAAGAATTGTCCCAGAAGGAAAGCGACAACCCTCACGTGTTTGCGATCCTCGCATGTTCGTACGCCGCGGAATATCTGCTTGCGGGCTCAGAAGACGGGAAGCTGAAGAAGGAGGCCGTCGAAGCGTACGGCAGGGTGAAGGGGATCAATCCCGGTTACGAGCTCGACGCAAAGCTGATATCTCCGGGCGTGATTGCACTTCTGACCGGAGAATGACATCGCATTGAAACCGCGCTTTTCGCTTGTCCTGGGCGGAGGGGGTGCACGGGGGCTCGCCCATGTCGGCGTCCTGAAGGTCCTGGAGCGCGAGGGTCTCCGTCCCGCCCTGATCGTGGGGACAAGCATGGGCGCGATCGTCGGGGGGATGTACGCGCAGGTCCCCAGCGCCCTTGTGGTCGAGGAACGGCTCACCCGGCTGATCCGGAGCACACCGTTCCGGAGGATCGTC
>DATJPH010000068.1:0-3314 GCA_035506475.1 Bacteroidota bacterium
AGGGGGGTGGCCAGTCCCGCCAGGAGGAGGTACGCCGTCTCGTAGCGGTGCCAGTGCCGCGCGGAGCCGCTCCAGCCCATTGCCAGGACTCCGTAGATCAGCTTCACCCACCGCCTGCGGGCCCCGTCCCGCATGGCGGCAAGGTCGGGGAGGAGCCCGACGAACCAGAAGACGAACGAGATCGTGAAATAGGTCGCAACCGCAAACACATCCCAGACGAGCGGGCTCCTGAACTGAGGCCAGAGCGTCATCGTTTCGGGGAGCGGGAGTATCCAGTAAAACACCCAGGGGCGGCCGAGGTGGAGAAGCGGGAAGAGCCCGGCGCACCCGACGGCAAACAGGGTCATCGCCTCGGCAAACCGGTTGATCGCATTCCTCCACTGCTGGACCAGGAGGAGGAGTATTGCGGAGATGAGCGTCCCGGCGTGGCCGATGCCGATCCACCAGACAAAATTGACGATCGCAAAACCCCAGGCGATGGGTATCCTGATCCCCCAGATCCCGACACCCCTGCCGAACAGGTACCCGACGGCAAGAAACAGGAGCATCACGAGGGCGAAGGCGACGGCAAACCCGGCCCAGAGCCCCGGGGGCGTCTTCCGCCGGAGCACGTCGGATGTGATCTTGTCGGTAATCGACGCGTAGTCCATCCCGGGACGCAGGAGCGGCTCAGGTCTGGTGATGTCGTCGAGGGCGCCCCGCCCGAGTACGGGCGCCGGGGTCAGGTCATTGGTCTGCGTCTGGGGATTCTCCGGTAAACGGGTTTGTGAGCTTCGCAAGGTACGTCGTCCGTGGCCGTGTGTTCAATTCACCGAGAAGCGGGTAATCCCTCGGGCCGGATTTCAGCTTCGCCACGCTGCTCGCCGGATCGTTGATGTCACCGAAGACTATCGCGTGCGCAGGGCATGCCCCCTGGCACGCGGTGACGATCTCACCGTCCCGGATATTCCGTCCCTCTTTCTCCGACGTGATCCGCGCGGCGTTGATCCTCTGGAGGCAGTACGAGCATTTCTCCATCACCCCCCGGCTCCGCACGGTGACGTCGGGATTCCTCTGCATCTTCAGCGTCGGCGAATCGTCGTCGACATACTGCAGGAAGTTGAACCGCCGGACCTTGTACGGACGGTTGTTCGAGCAGTACCGGGTGCCTATGCACCGGTTGTAGACCATCACGTTCAACCCCTCGGAATCGTGCACGGTGGCGCCGACCGGGCACACAAGCTCGCACGGCGCATCCTCGCAGTGCATGCACGGCACCGGCTGGAAGAACATCGCCGGGTCGGCCGGCGGGCCGGCCATGTACGTGTCGATCCGTATCCAGTGCATCTCCCGGGAATCCCTCACCTGCTCCTTGCCGACGACGGGTATGTTGTTCTCCGCCTGGCATGCGGCGACGCACGCATTGCACCCGATACACGCGTTAAGATCGATCGACATCCCCCAGGCGTGTTCCCTGTATTCATGCCGGGGATAGAGGCTTCCCCCCGGAGGGCCTTCCCGCGCAAATGAAGGGTTCCTGAGGAACTCCTGCAGTGTCGCCGATCTGACCTGTCCGCGTCCCTCCATGGCCTGGTGCGTCTGCGTCACTGCGAGAGGGTACCGTCGGTCGGTCTTCCGGACTGTGAGTCCCTTCCCGAACCAGAGCGCGTCGGCGGTCCGGAGGAGATATGCATTGACTCCCGTCCCGGAGCCGACTTTCCCCGCATGCGAACGTCCGTACCCCAGGTGGAGCGTCACCACGTCCTCGGCCTGGCCCGGGAGAACAAGCACAGGACACCGGAGCGAGCGCCCGCGGAATTCAAGGTCAACCACCTGCTCGCTGGAGAGCCCGAGGCGCTCCGCAAGGGCGGGGCCGATCATTGCCGCGTTGTCCCACGTGAGCCGGGTGACGGGCTTGGGGAGCTCCTGGAGCCAACCGTTGTTTGCAAACTGGCCGTCCCAGATCGTCGGGTCGGGGCGGAATACAATCTCAAGAGAGCCGTCGTCCGCCGGCGCAGCCGCGCCGTCCCCGGCGGGCCCCTCCGGAAGGTCCCGGCCCGGGACGGGCCTGACGTCGATCAGGGGGAGCGCGGTCCCCTCGACAACACCGTCATTGAGCGACTTCCGCCAGAAGGATTCAAACTCCGGCCCGGGGCGAAGCCCCATCCAGTACCTGCGGACAATATCGTATCCTTTTGCGGGAGCATCCCCCGCAATCGCGGCCACGACTTCGTGAACGGATTTTCCGTCGTAGAGCGGCGCGATGAGCGGCTGCACGATCGTCACCGTCCCGTCGTATGCGCGCGCATCGCTCCACTGCTCAAGGTAGTGTGTTCCCGGTATATGCCAGTCACAGAGGGCCGAGGTTTCGTCGCTGTAGAGCCCGGTATGGATCTTCATGTTCACGCGCCCGATGTGGCGCGCAAATCCTGAGTCCGCCGGCGCGTCGTAGGCCGGGTTGCACCCGGCAACAAGAAGTGTCTCCACTTCCCCCGCTTCCATCGCCGCGACAAGCGACCGGAATGACTCCATCTGCCCCGTGTCGCGGAACGCGACAGGGTCCGTGTAGAAGACCGTCCGGCCGGCGTTGCCGAGCGCGTCGTTGATCATGTGCACGAGGGCATGAAGGGCCGCAGACTGATACGGTCCGGCGACAACAACGGATCTCCCCCTGTGGGCAAGAAGGTCGCGCGCAACCGGGCCCGTCCACGCTTCATCAGGGGAGGCTACCGCTGCGGACGGCGTCCCGGCCGACACGGCACGGGCGATCTCGCGGGCGATCCCCTCGACCGCGCCTGCCTGCACGCGGTACCTGTGGTCAGCCATGGCCCCCGTGACCGTCGGGGTGCTCTCGACGACATAGAGCCTGTTCATCCCTTCGGCTCCCCGCCTGCGCGCAAAATCACCGGCGTACCTGACGCTCGCCGGACCATTCAGAAGGAAATCCGCATCAAGCGCGAGGATCACATCCGCCCTGTCGAACCTGTACTGGATGCTGACGTCCCTCCCGAATGCCGTGAGAGCACCCTCCCGGGGGGCATCGTCATTCAACGGCTCGTATTGATGCCACACGGCGTGCGGGAACCGGGCGAGGAGTCCCCTGAGCTGATTCTCCAGGGAGGGGGACGTCACCGTCCCCGTGAGGATCCTGAGGCGATCCCCCTTTTGTGCATCGAGCGCCCGGAGGAATTCCGGCCACGTGCTTATGGTCTCCATGTGCGTCACGGTCTGGGACCTGTCAGGGTCATAGAGCGTGAGGATAGAAGCCTGCGTGAGGGCATCGGAGGCCCCGAGGCTCGCGGGATGGCCCGGGTTCCCTTCCAGTTTTGTCGGAC
>DATJPH010000069.1:0-2088 GCA_035506475.1 Bacteroidota bacterium
GTTGTCGACGCCGCGACGCTCACCGTCGTCCAGAAGCTCCCCGTCCGCAAGGCATGGGTCGGCCTCAGGCTTATTGACGGCGGACACAGGCTCCTTGTATCGGGGGGGAACGACAACCGGGTCAACGTCTACGGTTTTGCCGACGGGAAACTCACACTCGCCGATTCGCTCGTCGTGGCCCCGCCCCGTCCCGGGGCGCTGGTCTGGGTCGCCGGCCTCGACTACGACGCCCGATCGGGTCTCGTCTATGCCGCAGGAAAAGAGAACCGCTCACTGAATATTCTCCGGCTGTCGGACCGGACACTCGTGCGGTCGCTCATGCTCCCCGCCACGCCGTACACCTGTCTCGTGTCCCGCGTGCATCCCTTTGTCTACGTCTCCCTCTGGGGCGGCTCGGCGGTCGCATTCGTGGACAGGAAGACCCAGGAGATCGTCCGGACCGTCCGCGTGGGTGATCATCCCTGTGACATGACCGAGTCCCCCGACGGGACAAGGCTCTACGTCGCCAACGCGAACAATAACACGGTGTCGGTGATCGCCGTCGCGCAGGGGAACGTCGAGGAGACGTTAAGCTCGTCCCTCTACCCCGGCCTCCCGGAAGGGAGCACGCCCAACGGCGTTGCCCTCACCCCGGACGGCGGAACACTCTATGTCGCCAACGCGGACAACAACTACCTCGCCGTCTTCGACGTCAGGCACGAAGGCGCCGCGAGGCCGCTCGGGTTTATCCCGGTGGGCTGGTATCCCACGTGCGTGACGGTGCTCCCCTCCAGCGGGCGGATCATTGTGGCAAACGGCAAGGGGGGGAGCTCGCGCGCGAACCCGGGGGGGCCCAACCCTTCGGCACCCCGGCAATCGAGCGAGTACATCGGCTCATTGTTCACGGGGTCGCTCTCACGGATCGACCCCCCGGATGCCGAGGCGATGAAAGTCTACACCGCCGCAGTCTATGACAACTCCCGGCTCGGGAAGCCTGTCGCCGTCCCCGCGGGAACCCCGGTCGCGGCCGGGAGCGCGCGGGCTCGAGCGATCGAGCACGTGTTTTACATTATCAAGGAGAACCGGACATACGACCAGGTCTTCGGCGACATCGGCAGGGGGAACAGCGATCCCTCGCTCTGCCTGTTCGGCGAGAATGTGACGCCGAACCATCACGCTCTCGTGCGGCAGTTCGTCCTGCTCGACAATTTCTACGCCGATGCCGAGGTGAGCGCGGACGGCCATAACTGGACGATGGGGGCGTACGCAACCGACTACGTCGAGAAAACCTGGCCCACGTCGTACGGCGGCCGCGGCGGGGAATACGAATACGAGGGGGGGTATCCCGACGTGTATCCTTCGTCAGGCTACCTCTGGGATAACTGCGCGCGGAACGGGGTGACGTACAGGACGTACGGTGAGTTCGCGGAGAACCCGAAGGGCCCCGGCGATACCGCCGTCGGCCTTCTCCCCTCACTCCTGGGGCACACCGCTCCTTACTGCCGCGGGTGGGATCTCGACTACTCCGACATACAGCGCTACGCGGACTGGGAGAAGGAGTTCTCCGCGTACGAGGCGAACGGCCTCCTCCCGGCGTTTCAAACGATAAAACTTCCGAACGACCACACGGAGGGAACGCGCGCCGGGAAACTGACCCCCCGCGCCTTCGTCGCCCAGAACGACCAGGCCCTGGGGATGATCGTCGATCGGATCTCGCACAGCAGGTACTGGGCGACGTCGGCGATATTCGTCGTCGAGGACGACGCGCAGAACGGCCCCGACCACGTCGACGCGCACCGCACCGTCGCGCTCGTTGTCAGTCCCTGGACCAAACGGGGATTCGTGGACAGCGAGCTCTACTCGACAAGCAGCATGGTAAGGACAATGGAACTGATCCTGGGGCTTCCGCCGATGTCGCAGTTCGATTCGTCGGCGACCCCGATGTACAACGCGTTCTCCGCGGCGGCCGATCTCTCCCCCTACGTCTACAGGCGGGCCTCGATCGACCTCGAAGAGAAGAACGTGAAGGGGGCGTTCGGCCAGCTCAGGAGCGAAGAGATGGACTTCAGCCGGCAGGACGCGGTGCCGGACCTCGAGCTTGGCGAGATC
>DATJPH010000070.1:0-2169 GCA_035506475.1 Bacteroidota bacterium
ACCGCGCGGGAAAATATTGTATACAGCGTCTGCTTGCGCGGGAACCGCCTCTCCTTCGTATCGAACTTGAGCTGCGTGCGGAGGAGGTTCACGACATCCTCGGCGTCTCCCTGGTCGAGTATCGAAAACGACGAATCGAAATCCAGGAGGGGCGCGTACTGCCGGAGGATGAGATTGGCGAACGAATGGAACGTTCCGCCGGCGACTTTCTCACAGCGCGCGTCGAGGAGTATCGAGGCCCGGCGGAGCATTTCCTGCGCCGCACGGCGGGTGAATGTCAGGAGGAGGATCGACTCGGGTTTCACGCCGAGCTCCACGAGGTAGGCGACCCGGAACGTGATCGTCCGCGTCTTCCCGGTCCCCGCTCCCGCGATGATAAGGTGGGGACCGTTGACGGAGGTGACCGCCTGGTACTGCGCCGGGTTGAGCTGGTTCCTGTAGTCGATGCGGAGATGCTTCGGCGGCTCCGGCGCCGGGGCGTCCGTGAAGAGAGATTTCTTAAGCGTGTATTTCTTCATGGAGTTCCGGCGTGTTCCCGCTTACAGAGTCTCGACGGGATACCTGTCGAGGATATCGAGGATCGCCTCGATCGTTTTCGGTGAATTCCCTTCCGCCCGGTTGTTCACGTAGGCATAAAGCTGCTTCCCTTCGGCGACGCACCGGCGGACCGACTCCGCCAGCCCGAACCGTATTTCAGGGTTCTCCTCCTTGATCACATCGTACGGCTGGAACATCTCCACCGCCTCCTGGTACGTCCTGCCGGGGCGCAGGAGGGCGCGGGCGACGGAGAATCCGGCGCTCAACACCCCCGCGATCTGTATCTGCTCGATAATCGGCGGCATCCTGGTCCAGCTGTTCAGCACATGCGCCACACCCCTGTCGCTGAGCATGGTGAGATAATCGGCGGTCAGGTATTCCTTGTTCCGTATTTCCACGGCGTACGCGTAGCTTTTCGGGAGACGGGCGAGGAAATCGTCCATGAGCCTGAGGAATTTTTCGTACGTCACGCCGGAGTTCGGGTAGAACGCGGAAAACTCGAAGATGATCACCCCCCGCTTCTTCCGGAGCGCCTCCACCGGGCGGAGGAACGCGTCTTCGAACAGTTCGACGTTGAGAAAATCCGGGTTCTCCCGCCCCGCGTTGGCCCCGTGACGGGGGAGGTTCGGGTAGCGTTTGATCGTGATCCGGTCGGTCACCTTCAGCGAGAGCCTGAAGTCGTCCGCCGTGGTGTCGTGGAGCATCCGCATCTGCTCCCGGTCGGGGAAATCGTACAGCGCGAAATCGGCGCACACCGTCGGGAACACGCCGGAGTACTCGGCAATGCACTCCCTCTCGAACGCCTTCTTCGACGGATACGCGCGGTTGTACACTAGTCCCTGCCACCCCGGGTACTTCCACGACGAGGTCCCGAAGTAGATCCCCCTGCTCGCCCACCGGTGGAGCCGTTCTCGGTTGCGTTCAACAAAAGGCGACGCGGGGGGCGTCTGTGCGGGAGGGGATGCATTCATCTCCTCGAAGAGCGGCAGCGTGCCCGGCGGTGGTTTTTTTCTCGGCATGCTCCAATATAACATACCGGCCAGGAAAAAGAAAAAGCCCGCCGGGCGCGCCGGCGGGCCTGGAAAAAACGGCGAATGTCCGGATCAACCCCGGAGCGCTGTCAGGCCGAACACGGTGAAGAGGATCCAGATCAACCAGAGCGCAAACACAAGGACGAGCACCTTCGGCAGGTCCTTCTGGAAGAGCCGCGAGAGGCCGATGCTCGTCACCGCGAGCGACCAGAAGGAAAACACGTTCATCGACGCCGCCAGGAGGTGCATCTTGTTCTCGATGGAGAAGTCGGAGATGAGGAGCGCAAGGCTCGGGCTTGCGAAAATGGAGTTCATCCCGATGGAGAGGATCGTGGTGACGATGCTCTCGATCGACGAGATCAGGAACGTGAGTCCCACCACCTCCACGACCTTCATATAGGGGGCGGTCGCCTTCATCACCCCTTTCCCCAGGAGCCAGTAGACAAGGCTGGCAAGGAAGAGGACAAAGAACGGGCCCACGACGGCTCCGACGTACTTGAGGATCAGCGCGCTCGTTTCCCCCATCCCGGACATCTGGTCGCGGGCCTGGTTGGCCTGTTCCTGCGTTATTTTTCCCGCCGCAAGCTGCCGCTGCAGCCCT
>DATJPH010000071.1:0-5509 GCA_035506475.1 Bacteroidota bacterium
AGGAACGACCAGAATATGAGCGCCGCCGCGGTCCCGAGGGGTACAAGTCCGTACGGGGCAAACGGGGAGAAGTTCTCAAGCCGTACGGACCCGATCGAGAATGCGATAGCAGAAAGAAGAAGCCCGACAATGGCGACCACCACGGCAACCTGCACCCGGTTAGAGAACCTGATCCCACGGTAATTGATGAGGAAGGCAACGAGGATCACACCCGCCGCGATGATATAGCTCTCGCCGCGCGTCATCGGAAACGCATAGGAGATGTACGAGGCGGCGATCAGTGTGACGGCGGGACCGCCCGTGATGTACCAGAGAGCGAAAAGCCAGCCGGTAACCGTGGCAATACGGAGCCCGAAGCTCTCTTTCGCAAACGAATACACACCCCCCGATTCAGGCCTCCGTGAGGAGAGCGATGCGAATGTGTAGGCGAAAGGGTAACTGCCGAGCGCAAGGAGGACCCATGCGATCAGGGAGGCAGGACCCGCACTCTGTGCCGCAAGGCCCGGCAGCACGAGGACACCGGATCCCAGCACGGAGCTTATGTAGAGCGCGACCGCATGTCGGAGCGTTATCTCTTTCCGGAGTGTCGGGGTCGCAACCTGCGTCCGAACGGCGCTCGTCTGCACGGGGATTTCGGGGCCTTCTCTCATGGAATCTCGATTGGGATGGGTGGAGGATTCCGGATTCTTCAGAATACCCAACAGCGCGTCAGGGAATATTGTTCCGGCGGCGCCGGGCAATCCCCGCTCCCCAGACAGCTGCCGAGGCCGCGAGCCCTGCGTACATCGGCTCAATGCCTAGCGGATAGTAGTCGGAACTCCCCATCTCCTTTGACCAGCCTGCAATCAGCCACGCGGATGCCACGATCCAGCCGAGCGCCATCGAACCAAATGCCGTGCGCGGAGAGGGGCGTACGCGGTCGAAATACGACGCCACAAGGGGGATCAGGAGCCCCGGGATGACGACCGTGCCGATCGTGTACCAGAGGCGTATGACGGAGGGGATTGCAAGAGCCAGGGCGACTGAAAGGAGCGCGGTGAGGAGAATGCCCCAGCGGACGGATCCGGTCGTCGCGTTCTCCCCCATCCGGTCCCGGAGCCTGGCGACGATGTCCCGACCCAGCGTCATCGCCGAAACGAACGACTGGCTGTTGAGCGTCGACATGATCGCTGCGAGCATCCCCACGTAGAAGAGCCCCTTCGCCACCGGCGGAAGGACCGCCTCGGCAAGGAGCGGGTAGGCCATGACGGGAGAAGCGATGTCCGGGAGCGCCGCGCGCGCGTAGAGCCCGGCCGTCGTCGTCATCACGTCAAACACCGCCCAGAAGACGACGGCAACGAGTATCCCGCGCCGTGCAACCTCGCCGGTCCTTGCCGCATAGCAACGCTGATGGAAGGAGGGATCGACGAGCGTCCAGAGTGCGATGAAGAACCAGACGAGGACGAACTGGATGGAGTTGCCGCCGTTCCAGGTCAGGTGGAGCGGGGGGACATGCGAGGCGATAAAGAGCGGTCCCCCGTACTTCAGCGCGGCGTACGGGAGGATGACGCCGAACCCGATGAACATCATGAAGAACTCGAACACGTTGGTGTTGATGTCGGCGCGGAATCCGCCCGCAAAGAGATACACGACGGATGCGAGCGTCCCCGCCGCCACGGCGAGCGCGATCGGCCATCCCGTCACAAGCTCGATCAACACGCCGACCATGAGCACGTACGGCGCCGGTGTCATGAGTATGAACGTGAGGACGCTCCCCAGGAGCGCGGTCTTCTTTCCGTAGGCCTGGTTCAATTTATCGGGGATCGACAGAAGGTTGGTTGCGCGGACCCTCTTTGCCAGGAGAAACGCGAACACGATGGCGAACACGTAGTACGGAAACCCCTGGAGAAACCAGTTTGATATGCCGAACCGGTAGGAGAATTCACCGACGCCGAGTATCCCCCCGTACCACGACGACACGAGGCTCATGACGAATATGGGAGTCGTCAGCGAACGGCCCGCGAGGAGAAATTCGACATCCCGGATCGAAGATCGGGCCGTGAACACACCGATGGCAATCACGGCTGCGCAGAACACGCCGATGACGGCCAGGTCGGCGGGGGCAAGACTTACCAAGGGCGCGTCCCCCCGGGTCCCCGTGAACGGTCGAACACGATAATGAGCATCCTGCCGCGCCGCACGGAGACGGTGAACGGGGAGCGCCGGACGACGTTGCTCACGCCGATCTCCCCCGGGCGCATCACCGCATTTGTGAGCGGGTAGCGAAGCCCCCGGAGCGTGATGCCCGAACACGTTCCGAACGGTACCAGGCTCACAGTCGTCCCACGGGGAGCAGTGAGTGTGGCCTGCCTCCCCGCCGGAAACGCGCGCCATCCGTCTCCCGCAATCGTCATCGTGAGCTTGCGCGTGTAATTCCAGAACACCGACAGGTTACCGAGCGTGTGATCGATCCTCCCGCCGACCGCCCCGGCGATCACAACTTCCGCTTGCCCCGAACTGGCGATGAAGTCGAGCGCTTTCTCCAGGTCCGTGTTATCCTGCCGCCTGACCCGGATGATGCGGGACCCGGAGAATTTTCTCCTGGCAGCCGGGCGGATCGAGTCCAGGTCGCCGATGATAACGTCGGGCCGGACCCCGGCAGAGAGCGCGGCGTTCGCCCCGCCGTCCGCCGCAACGAACATATCCGCGCCGCGGGCGAGCCGGCGGATGAGCCCGCGCGAAGGAGACTCGCCGTTGCACAGGAGCAGTACCCGGGGAAGTGGAGCTTTCATATATGGAGACTCAAGCCGATGAGGAAATTCCGTTCCGCCGCCGGGAAGAATGTGTTCCCCTCCCCTCCTGCAAGATAGAGCGTGTTGAACACGTTTCTCAGCTCGCCCCGCAGCGTCAGCCCGGAGCCGGCGATCTCCGGCAGGCGGCAGAGTATCTCGCAGTTGAAGACGACCGCCGCGTCGGTCGTGTTTGCTTCATCATTGAAGTTGTCGGTGTGAAACGCGCCGATGTATTTACCCATGACCGAGGCCGTCCACCGGTCTGTGCGCCACGTGAGGCGGATATTTCCAAGGACGTCGGGGAACCCGGCGATCGGATTCCCGTCCAGGACCACCGGGGCGATCCCGCCGGGGAAATATGTCGCACTGATGATCCTGTTCCGTGACGCCGTGAAGTTTCCGCTCACTGTCAGCGCCCCGGTGAGATGGAGAGCCCCTTCGAGCTCGAACCCGATGTGGCGCGTCTTCTTTGCGTTCCCCGTGACCGGCTGGCCGAATATGTCCACCTGTCCGCTCTTGACGAGCTCGTTGGAGAATTCCATCCAGTATGCCGTAACGGAACCTTCCGCGTTCACCGTGGCAGCGCGGACGCCGAACTCCCCGTCAAAGAGCTCCTCCGGGTGGACGAGGGGCTGGCTGAAATCGTACGTCACGACCCCGCCTGTCGTGTCAGCCCTGAACTGCGGCGTCCCGCCGTAGTATGACGCTTCCCCCTCGTACAGGTTCGTCAGCTCCGGCTCGTGCGACGTGTAGGCGAACGACAGGTAGCTGCTCCACGCATCGTTGATGTTCCAGTTGAGTCCGAGCCGGGGGTTCAGGAAAAGGTAGGGGACGCTGAACGAATTGCCAAGGAATTTTTCCCTCGTGAACGTGTAGCGATTCCGGACGAGCTGCGCATCGGCCATCAGGATCATGTCTTCCCCGATGCGGAGGAGCTCGTGGCCGTAGAGCGAGAACATGTCCTTGCCGCCGTTGAACTCGTAAAAATGGTAGTCCGGATCGAATCCCGCCGGCAGATTCTCGGCATACTCGATCTTCCCCCAGTGCGTCGAGCGGTGGAATCTCATCTCCGCGCCGACGGTCAGGTCGCCGCCGCCGTGCGCGATCTCGAGCCTCGGAAGCCAGCCCCACTGGCTGTTCCCGACGAATGCGCGCACCAGAGCGTTCCCCGGGTTCGCCGAGGCGGGGATCCCGTACCTGTACCCTATACGGAGCATCGACGTATCGGCCCAGGACGCGTCATAATCAAAGTACCCGGATCCGGTGTAGTAGAAGAGCGTGTTGTGCAGCGTCAGAGAGGAGGAGATTTTCCAGTCGTTCATCAGCTCGGCGTGGGGCTGGCTGAAACTCTCGGTTTCCTGCGGGCGACGGTACTGCACCGACGCATAGGCGTCTCCCGCGGAGTCCGCCGTCCATCCCGCGACGACATTCTGACGGCGGAGCACCCGGTTCCCGTTGACGAATTTGCCGAGGCCGTCGTAGGCAAGACCGTCCTGAATCGGCCCGCCGAAGAAATGGAACCGCGTCGACATGTCGGCGTCGAACCGGATGGCGCCGAAGAAGTACGAGTTCATGTCGACCCACGAGTTCGCCCTGTAGCCGTCGCTCGTAATCTTGCCGAGCCGCCCGTAGAGCATATACCGCCCCCCGACGAGCCCGGAGGTGAACGAGGCGCCGTATTTCCTCGTGGTCAGGGCAAGAGGCTTCGTGCTGTCCCCGAACTCCTGGAAGCCCGTCATCATTTCCAGCGTAACGCCGGGCTCCCCGCCGAAGGGGTTCGTGACCAGGTTCACCGACCCGCCGATTGCGGCCGGACCGTAAAATGCGTTCCCCGCCCCGCGCTGGACCTGGATGTTGTCCGTGCTCGAGAGGAGATCGGGGAAATCGATCCAGTACACATTATGGTCTTCCGGGTCGTTCTGCGGGACGCCGTTGATCATCACGGAGATCCTCCGCTGGTCGAACCCGCGGAGGTTGATGTAATTATACCCGATGCCGTTCCCGTTTTCGGAATAGGTGGTGATCGAGGGGAGCTCCGCGAGGAGCACCGGGACGTCCTGCACGGAATAGCGTTCACGGAGGTTCAGCGGGGTGAGGTTGGAGAACGTCACGGGGCTCTTCCGCTCGCTCGCCTGTGTCGCGGTCACGACCACGGGCGACATCTGGTAGACCGTGTCTTTCTTCGGAGCGCCCTCCTGCGCCCTCAGCGCTGGCCCGGCGGCGCTGAGCATCACGATGAGTATGACTCCCGCTCGCTTCATTGTTCCTCCCAAAAAGCAAATCCCGCAACCGGGCCGGCGCGGGATAGAAAAGGAAATCAAGAAGCTGACTTGGTTCCGTTTCCCTACGCTGGTATGATCCAGATCAGGTTTGCAGGGTGTGATCTCAGTCCCGCTTTTGCGGCGGGACACCCCTAACGGTGACGCGCTAACCTGCCGAAAAATTCGACAAAAAGCAAATCGGATTTGCGTATCTTGCGCCTGTGAACGACACGGCACCATCCAGCCCGCAGGGGGATCTCCGCGCCGTTTTTGCGGAGATCATCGAGGGGAAGACCGTCAAGCGATCGGTCCACGAGCTCCGCTGGGGGACGCGGGACGTCACGCTGGAATTCGTGGATGCGCTTACGGAGGCCGGATACCTGCCGGCAACTGTCGCACAGGTCAGCGTCCAGCCGGGAGAGCGCGTCCCCGGGTTCTTCATCGAGGAGGGGACGGCGTATTTCGGCTGGGTGTTCT
>DATJPH010000072.1:0-2877 GCA_035506475.1 Bacteroidota bacterium
AATCTGCTGTTTCGCCCCGGCTTCCCACTCACCGTTGTAGTTGAATGCGGACCTGACTTTCCCGTCGAGAGAGGCTGAGAGCCGGAGATAGAAGACGGCATCGAGGCCGCCGATCATCCGACGAATTCCAATATCGCCCCCGATGCCGAAGACCCCGCTGCAGGAGAACAGGCTGCCGAGATTGCTGTTGACGGATCCGCTCCCGGCACCCAGCGTCAATCCCCACCCCACGCGTGATTCCTGGAGGACGAAGCGAATGTTCCGGCGGACGAACGGCGCGTAACGCGAATCGCCGAACCGGGAGAGGAAGTCGTCCGATTCTTCATTCAGCGTCTTCTGTGACTCGGGATCCCTCCCGTCGCCGAGAAGAGAAGCGAGAAGAATCTCGAGGAATGCCGATTCGTCTTCATGAAAAGACGATCCGAGGACCGCAGCCCGAAGCTGGCTTCTCCGGGGATTCAGGGCGTCCCGGAGATCTTCCAGGAGCATGTCCTTCGGCGGCGTTACGAACGCCTGGTACCTCATCGTGTCCCGCGCATCGAGCGAAAGCGGATCAAGTATTGCTTGGAAATCCGAGGCCCAGAACCTGAGGAGAAGCTGCTCCGAAGGCCAGAGGGGAACATAGCGTGTCCCCCGGTAGTGGTCCTCCAGATAGGAGAGGACAGGGCGCCCCTTCGCCGTGTCGCCGGTCCGCACGCAGTCGAGAATGAGACTCCGTGCCTTTGCGATGACACCGGCATCGGTTTCGCGGTACGCAATGATCTCCTTCAGAATGTCCCGGGGCAGAGGCCGGAGCGAATCCTGTGCGGGGAGCGAGGCTGGAACGGCGAGAAGGGCAAGTGTGCAGAAGAGCTGGCACGTGCGCATGGCCGTCGTGTGGAGTGACGATACCCTGGAAACGATACACCCCCTTCAACCGTTGCCGGGTTTCGAAGGGGGCGTATGACAACGAACAGCTCGTTGCCGGATAAAGTACCCGAAACCGTGCGCATTGTCAACTGCTACTTCCGGGGCCGCGTTGGCAGGCGTCGGATCGTTCTCTGTCGGAACGTCAGCCGCATTACGGCTGTCCCTGGGGGTCGATAGGCGGTTTTGTCTTTGCCGGGGATTTCTTCGCGGCGCCCGGAGGCGGCAGTTTCTTTGTGCGCGATGCGGCGGACTTCTTCTTCCTTCGGGGGGTGGGCTCAGCCTTTGTGGAACTTCGTTTGATCCCTTTCGCTGCCTTTTTCAGGTGCTTGTAAATGAAGAGGAGGTCCTTCTTCCCCGCTCCCTCGAGCATTGCATGCTCCTGGCGAATCTCGGCGGCGAGACGGTTGATCTCCTTGTGCAAGGCCGCGGATCTGGGCTTGGGCACGTGGTCGCCTTTCAGTCCTGCTTGAATTTCAGAAGATATGGGATACTCCGACCAATGTCAATGAGTCTCGGTTGCCCCCCGCCGCACATAAGCGTATCAGTTAACGGTTGCTATTTTTGGCATAAGTCCTTAGCTCTGTAGCGGTTGTAGAATTTAAGGTCTGTCCGCAGAGTTAAGGACTTTTCTATGGGAAAAAAAACGTAGGAGAGTTTGCCCCGGTTGCGGGAAGGGTGAGATCAAGCGGAATGGTCACCGGGTCATTCGGCAGTTGGAGCCTGATGGAGAACGGCGTGTCGAGGTCCAACGGTTTGTATGTCTGGGATGTGGGAGGAGCTTTTCGATCCGCCAGGATTCTCGCCGGAGGTACAGCGGGGCGTTTGCCGGTGAGGTGGTGCGGCGGCATGTGGAGGGAGAAAGCTATCGGGTGATCGCCCGTGAGGTCTTCGGCTGGAGCGGGAGAAAGATCTCTCCAACGTCGTTGGCCCACATGGTTCAAGAACTAGCCGAGCGATGCAAGAGTGCGTGGGAGATGAGTCGGGAGCTGCACCCGCACTGGGATGGGTTCCTGGGGCTCGACGAGAAGAAGGTCTCAGTGCGGGGGAAGCACCTGTGGTTTTACGGAGCCATCGACAAGACGGGCGACGTGGTGCACTGGCGCTCGGTGAAGGAGCTGACGGTGGGCGAAGCAGTGGACTTCGTTCAGGAGGTGAAGGATCTGGGGTACCACTGTCGGGGATGTACGACGGATCTGGATACCGTGCTTACCCGAGCCGTCGAGGAGCAATATCCAGGAATACCCCATCAATACTGCCTAAAACACGCATTAGCGATTGTCGAGAAGCTCCTCGGGTACAAGACGGTGCTGGGGGAGCAAAGACGGGTTCGCTCGAGAATGCGCCGGGAGTTTGATGCTCTGCGGGACCGCAAGAAGCTCTCCCTGCACCGGGCAGATGCCAGGTTCCTGGTACGGTGGAAAAAGACGCGTGAGCTCTCGAGAAAAGCCCGTGCGATCAGCTCCCTGCGAGAGTCGTGTTACGCAATCCTCTTTGCCAAAACCGAATCCGAGGCACGAGAGGGGCTCAAGGAGCTGAGGCACGAACGTTCGACGCTCCCAACGCGCAAGTGGAGGGCGATTGGCTTCCTGGAACGTCACTGGGATCGCCTGATGATGCATCACCGAGTGAAGGGTCTACCTCGCACCAACAACATGGCAGAGAGCTTCAACAAGCAGATCCAGAGACGTGTCAAGACGATCGAGAGCTTCCAGCATACCGCCACTGCGATCGCGTACATGAATCTCTTGGTCGCGTACCTGAGGCTGAAGCCGTACACGGACTGTCGAGGATCGCGTAAGCATCTCAACGGGAAGAACAGACTCCAGGCGGCAGGGCTGAAGCACCTTCCAAACGACTGGTTGGTCACCTGCCTAAAATAGGCGGCATTCGGCAACCGTAGATTGTACGCTTACACCTGGTCTCTGTTGACATTGGCGTCACAGTATTGTAACTTCCCATAGAGTATTT
>DATJPH010000073.1:0-4076 GCA_035506475.1 Bacteroidota bacterium
GACAAGGTTGAAACGGGTTATCTGCGTATCCTGCAGGATATTCATGACATCTTCGGTTATGCCGTAATCCGCTTCCTTGTCCCCTTTGATCACTGTCCGGAGCTTCGGATTTGCGGTCCTGGCATTAACAAGGTACTTGGCGAGCTGTTCCTTGGGCACCTCGACGCTGGCCTTGTTCTCGTTCTCCTTGCCGAAGAGCCTCCGGCGGAGAATCTGGGAGTCCAGGCCGAGGAACAGCCGTCCGTCCTTGCTGATATTGATCGTAATCACATCCGACTCGGGAAGCTTGTTCGGCGAGTGGGAGGCCGGGAGCACGATCGTCACTTCTTCCGATGGTTTGAACGTCGTCGTCAGCATGAAGAACGTCAGCAGCAGGAAGGCGACGTCCACCAGCGGGGTCATGTCGATCCTGTACCCCTGTCTGTGTGGCTTGAATTTGGGCATGGGAGTTGCTTCCCCCCTTCTTAGTCGTTCGTCCTGGCGTGGAGAATCTGGACAACGTTGTAGCTGGCTTCGTCGATCATGTAGGTGAAGTTATCCACCTTCGTCACGAAGAAGTTGTACGCGACGATACCGATGATCGCGGCCAGAAGTCCAAGGGCCGTGTTGATCAGGGCCTCGGAGATACCGATCGAGAGCTGGATCGCATCAGGGGTCCCGCCGACCGCGGCAAGGGCCGTGAATGCACGGATCATCCCGACAACCGTCCCGAGAAGACCGAACATGGTGGCAATCGACGCGATCGTCGACAGCGCCACGAGGTTGCGCTCAAGGAGCGGGGTCTCGAGGCTCGTCGCCTCTTCGATCGCCCTCTGGGTCTCCGACAGCCGGCGTTCGGCGTCGAGCTTCTTATCGCTCGTCACAAGCTTGTACCGCTCGAGGCCCGTGCGGATGATGTTGGCCGCCGAGCCCCGCTGGGCATCGCAGGCCTTGATCGCCTCATCGATGTTCCCCTTCATCAGGTTATTCTGGACCGCCTTCAGGAACATGGTGATCGACGAGCGCCCGTTGGCCTTGCGGAGCGAGAAGAGCCGTTCGAACACGAGCGTGAGGTCCATCAGCGTCAGCGTGATGAGGATCGGCACCACGATCCCTCCGGTGTACACCGTCCCGAGAAGGTTGTTCGACAGGGTGCGGGCCTCGCCGTTCCGGAAGTTGGCCGGGTTACCGAGAACGAACCAGTAGATGAGTATCGCGACCACGGCCGTGATCACGATGACCGACGAGAGGAAGACGGACTGCTTCATCGAGAACTCCTTTGCTTGTTGAATGTGGGATTAGTTTTCCTTGCCAAAGCCCGCCACCGCGTCCTCGCGGGTCTCGCACGTGTCAAAAACCAGGGTCAGCTTCGTGATCACAAAGATATTATTGATGTTCTTGTTGATCCCGCACACCTTGACGTGTCCCTTGTTCTTGGAGAACGTCGTGTGTGCCGACACCAGAACGCCGATCGCCGTGCTGTTCAGGTATGTCACTTTGCCTAGATCGATGCTGAGCTTCTTCGTCCCCTGCTGTACAAAATCCGCCACTGCGTTGCGGAGCTCATCTGTCTCCTCTCCGCCGACCAACGATCCTTTCACCTCGATGACGCCGATTTTCCCATCCTGAAGTGTGCTCGTCTTGACTGCCATGGAACCTCCGAGTATCTGAACGATTGAGTGCGTGGATGCGCCGGTACGCTGACACCTCCCCCGCGGACGTCCGAGGACAGATCACAGCGGGGGCGCAAACCGGCAAGTCAAGGGTCAGAGAAAAAGAGCCGTTGGGTGTATCGCAGCTTCGCTGGGTTGTCGTGGACGATTTCGCGACGCAGGAGGAGCCCGTCCCGTGAGTGTGGCAGGACCGGCCCGTCCGAGAAGGGCCTTCAGCGGTTAAGCCGTTATCTGCAAATGTAGGCAGACTGATTGCAAATTGCAATAGTCCGAATCCAGAAAGGGACGATTTTTGGGCACTATTCCCGTCCCGCCCGGCCTGCCGGGGAGAGCTCTGGCGCAGACATCGGGAACATCCGAATGGGCGGAAATCGGCGGACATCGCAAGGCTAAAAGAGAACACCGAGGAACACTCCGTTATTCACTGTCCGGTAATCGTACCGGCCGTTTCCCAGCGTCCACGCCTGAAACCGAAATCGGTAGCCGAGCGCAAGCCCGTTCAGTATACCGACCCGCGGGAGAAGCGCGATGACCTCCGCGACCGCCGCGGGGGAAGAGCCGGTCTGGAGGCTGTACCCGTCGAAGCTGTAATGGATGATCGCCGCCGCCATCGCGGAAAAGTCCAGGGACTCCCCGTTGATCCGGTACTTGATCCCGGTGCCGATGCCGACGCTCCCCACGTCAAAATTGTCGTGCAGCTCCCCTGCGGATTCCGATTTTGTGAAGTCGGCGTCGACAAGGAACGGGAGAACAAGGGCCTGGTCCCGGTTCCCGGCAATAACGTAGTCGCCCGTGAACGTGACCCCGAAGAAGATCGCGGAGCGCGAGGCACCGTGCAGATCGTACGGAGTGTACCCGAAGAGGAAATCGACGGGGCCCTGGCGGAAGCCGATGAGCGGCATCACCCGCGTGTACGACACTGTGAGCGAATCGGGAGCGGTGTTTGTCCCCTTCGGCCTGAAGTCGCGCGCAAACATGCCGATGCTGGCAAAGCGCGCATCCATGGGTGTGTACGAACGGGTCTGCTCCAGGTACTGCGCGGGTGCCAGGCTGGCGAGGCAGGACAGTATGGCCGCCGCCGCGATCCCGCACCGAAGAATCCTCCCACAGTTCCTATGCATGCTGCTCATCCTCCACAGGTATTCTCTTCAGACGGAGCGTTCTGACGCGCTTCCCGTCGACGGCCTCCACGGTCCCCGTCCAGCGCCCGAGTGTGATCTGGGCTCCCTTGTCGGGAACACGGCCAAGAAGGTGTATGGCGTACCCGCTGACGGTGACGACGTCCTTTGAATCCGGTTCGATCTCAAACATGCGGGCAAAATCGTGAAGGGGCATCCCCCCGTCGACAAGAAACTCCTCCTCGCTCAGCTTCTGCACGGGGAGCTGTTCAACGTCAAACTCGTCCCTGATCTCCCCGACAAGCTCCTCCAGGACATTTTCCAGCGTCACGAGCCCCGCGGTGCCGCCGTATTCGTCCACGGCGATCGCCATGAGGACCCGCTTTGCCAGGAAGATGTTGAGGATCCGCTCCAGGGGCATGGTCTCAGGGACGAACGGCACGTCGCGCTTGATCTCCAGGAGGCGCGACCCGCTCCCCCGGAGATCCTTCAGCTTGAAGAGATCCTTCATGTGGATCATGCCCAGGACGTTATCCAGGTCGCCTTCGCACAGGGGATACCGGGTGAACTGGCTGTCGATCGCAAGCGCGATGTTCTCCTCCAGCGTCTTCACAGTCGTGAGAAAGACGATCCCGGTGCGGGGTACCATGATCTCCCGGACGGTCCGTTTGTGCATCTCCATCGCGTTCAGGAGTATGTTCTTCCCGGTGCTGGAGAATATCTTCTCCTTCCCCAGGAGGAGCCGGAGCTCCTCTTCCGAGTGCGCGATGTCCCCTTCGCGGGCGGGTTTCATGCCGAGGATCCGGAGAAAACTCGTCGCAGAGACGTTCAGGAGCCAGATAAAGGGGCGAAAAACAAGGAAGAACGCGTTGAGCGGCCCGGCGAGGGCCAGGGCGATCCTCTGGGGTCGGCGGATCGCAAGATGCTTCGGCGCCAGCTCGCCTATCACGATCTGGAGGAACGTGATGAGGCCGAAGGCCAGCACGAGGGCGATCGTTCCGACCACCGCACCCCCGCTGATGCCGACGACACCCATAACCGGTTCGATCAGGCCCGCGATAAGCGGCTCCCCAAGCCAGCCGAGCGCGAGGCTGGTCACGGTGATCCCCAACTGTGTCGCCGAGATATACTGGTCGAGGTGGTTGATCACGTGCTGCACGAGGGTCGCCCGGGCCTGCCCGGATTTCAGGAGGGGCTCGATCTGCGTGGAGCGCACCTTCACAATGGCGAACTCCGCCGCCACGAAAAGGCCGTTCATGAGAATGAGGCAGGCGACGCCTGCTATTTCGAGAAGAACCGACATTAA
>DATJPH010000074.1:0-2712 GCA_035506475.1 Bacteroidota bacterium
TTGATGTCGAGGAGCTCGAGCAGGCCCGGCACGGCGATCCAGATACCGACCGGCCAGAAGAGGAATCCGAAGCCTGCACCCGGGCCGGTCAGCAGGAGATCCGGGATCATGAGACCGGCTGTCACGCTGAAGACAGTCCCGAAGATCATGAGGACAAGCCCGACAAAGCGTTCTGAAGCACGCGCCGAGGGGATACGCGCCTTCGCGGTCGCTGCTTCCGGTTTTTCTCTGCCGCAGAATACGAACGATGCGATGCGCGCGGCAGCCCTCTCCATGTCGCTGGCGTGCTTCGGCGTGTGACCCGAGACGAGAATAAGCTCGGCGCCCTTCACGGTTGCGACGATCGCATACACCTCCTGTAGGAGGAGGACGCGCCGCCGAACGGCGATTCCTGTGATGTCGGCGAATGCCCAGCGGCGTCTCCCTTTTGACAGGGTTCGCGTCGACGCGTCTATCGTGACTCGGCGGGCCGCACTGGCCCAGCCCGCGGCGACGGGAAAACAGAGAGAGACGAGGGCGAGCACGGTGGCACCCCATCGGGCGAACGCTCCGAGAGCCGGCTGCGGTCCATCGACAGCGACCGACAGAACGGCAAAGACGAGCGCAGCGGCAATGCCAATGGCGAAGAAGAGGAGAAGCGTGACGACGCGGGACCTGATGAAGATCAGGCCCCCTTCCTCCGTGACAGAGACCTCCCCTGACCGCATGAGCACGTTCATAGCGCGTGCCTCCATTTCACGCGGATCGCCCGAAGGCGATCCGCGCTTGCGTTCACCTACTCCTTGTAGACGATCTTCCCTGCCCGATCCAGATAGGCGAACGAGCCGTCGACGGTCATCTTCACCTTCCCCAGGCCATTGGAGAAGTTGTCCTGCGGCACCCAGTCGGGCGTTGGGAGCACGACCCAGTTGCCTCGCGTATCGATGATTCCCCAGGTTTCGCTGCCGTCCCGGTTGAAGGTTCGCACGAAAGACCGGCCGTTGGAGAAGTCCCCAATCTCCCGGACAAGGAGGACGCCGCCGTTGACGGTGTTCAGGGTGAAGAGCTCTTTGCCGTTCCGGTCCAGGCCGATGAAGCTCTCCACGAGCCCGGGGCCGAGGGTCCCCTTTCGCCATGCAACTCCCACGACGCCGTCACCCGAGCGGTTGCAGATCGACTTGGCGAAGTCCATCGTCTCATTGTCCTGGCCGCCGAAGTTGAGCTCCGCCGCGTGGCTGCCGTCCTTGCGGATCACGAGATACTTCTCGTTGGTCCCATCCTTGCAGATCAGCAGGCCGTCACTGAAGCTTCCGACGTCTTTGGACTGGTAGAAGGGCTTGATCGCCACCGCCCCGGTGGCGTCGACGAACCCCCAGCGGTCCGTGTTGGGATACATCACGGCAGCCACGCCGTCGCGGTAGAACCCCGCGGCGCTGAAGGACGGTTCGGTCGTCCACGCGCCGGTCGGATCGATATAGCCGAACAGCCGCTCGTTCTTCTTCTCGCGCATGACGAGAGCCTTGCCGTTGCAGAAGTCGCGGCACTGGTACTCGGAGTCGGAGAGCCACCACATGTCAGTGGGAAAGAAGAGCCTCTCCTGTCCCGTCCTGTCGATATAGATCGTGCCCTGCCGGGGCATCGTGTAGGCTCCCGTGATCGTCACCTTGTACGTGCGCAGGTCGCACCGCGCAAGGCCGTTGTGGAATCCGCCCTGGACCTCGACAGAGATCTTCTCCAGCGGGATGGGGAAGGATCCATCATACGGCTCCTGGGAGTCTTTCCCATCGCGCACCATCCAGACCGTCTTCTTTGCCTGATCGTAGAAGTAGTAGTCAAGACGCGGCTTTATCTCGAGGACCTTGGCGCCCGTCCTGTCGATGAAGAACTTCGGCTGGCCCTTTTGCTCCTCGACGAGGGCGAGCCCCTCGGAGAACTCGTCTGCCTTCGTGAACCGAGCGGGTATCACGAACTTCCCCGTCGCGTCGATGTAGCCATACTTGCCGGTATAGTCCTTTGCGGGAACGAGAAGGTCAGTGTTGTACAGCGAGCTTTCGCCGTCGGGCTTGTATGCCGCGTCGATTTTCACTCGCAGATCGGCGAGCTCTTTCTGCTGGGAGGCGTTCAGACCCGCTGCCGCCAGGTCCTGAGCCAGCCACGACGCTTCGACGACGCATCCGTCCGCGATGTAGGCACGAATCGTTTCCAGCATGGCCGCGCCATACTGATCAAGCGGCGCCTTACTGTCCGCGGGTCGGGCTGCAGGGGTGGCCTTCTGCGCGGCGCCGGAATCGTCGAGGGCCTCACCGAGTGAGCCGCAGCCTGCCAACGCGACCGCCATGACAGCCGAGAATGTGAGAAGTCCAATCTTCCTCATGAGTGTAGCACCTCCACCAAAGGACTATCGTCCCGGACGGAGGCGACTTCGTCCGAATCGATCGGTTCGTACTTTCTTCTATACTAGTCTATGAGTCGCCAAGGCCGTCCGCCCGCAGCAAGCGCGCAGCTCCTCCAGGAGTCCGAAGTGGGCTCGATATCGCTCCTTCCAAACGAGAAATGGGCAGGTGGAAGAGGCTCTGATCGAAATGCATCTGGCCGGGGTCTTCGTGCGCCGAGTCGAAGATGTCACGTAAGCGCTGGGGGGCACACGGGCCTCTGCGGGGCTGGTGTCCAACGGACATGGGCCGAAGGGGTACGCAACGTGTCGATCCTGGTTGCCTTTGGCGTGAATGAGCA
>DATJPH010000075.1:0-4026 GCA_035506475.1 Bacteroidota bacterium
CGGAATGTTCGTTGCCATCCCCACGGCGATACCGCCCGTCCCGTTGACGAGGAGGTTCGGAATCATCGCCGGGAGCACGGAGGGTTCCGTCAGCGTATCGTCGAAGTTCGGGACAAAGTCCACGGTGTTTTTCTGGAGGTCTTTTAGCATCTCCTCCGCGATGCGCGACAGGCGCGCCTCGGTATACCGCATGGCCGCGGGGGAATCGCCGTCAACCGATCCGAAGTTCCCCTGCCCGTCCACGAGGGGATAGCGCATGGAAAAGTCCTGCGCCATGCGCACCATGGTGTCGTACACCGCCGAATCGCCGTGCGGGTGGTATTTCCCGAGAACCTCGCCCACGATGCGAGCGGATTTCTTGTATGCGCGGTTGGCGGCGAGACCGAGCTCCTGCATGCCGAACAACACGCGCCTGTGCACCGGCTTCAGGCCGTCACGGACATCCGGGAGAGCGCGGGCGACGATCACCGACATCGAGTAATCGATGTACGATCCCCGCATTTCATCTTCGATGTCGACGGGAACTACTTTTTCATTCACAGTTGCCATGGCGGATCAAGAAGTGTGACTCGGTTGCCGCATCCGTTCAGATATCAAGGTTGCGGACGTACTTTGCGTTCTTTTCGATGAATTCCCTCCGAGGCTCGACCTCGTCACCCATGAGGATGGAGAACGTCCTGTCCGCGTCGGCGGCACTTTCAATCGCCACCTGCAGGATCGTGCGGGTATCCGGATTCATCGTCGTCGACCAGAGCTGCTCGGGATTCATCTCTCCCAGGCCCTTGAACCGGGAGATCACCACGCCGCTCCCCGTGACGACGGCCCCTTCCTCGGGCACCGCTTCGACGGGCTCGTCCTCGGCCTTCTTCCCCTTCTCCGCGGAGAGCCTTTTGACGAGGGAGTCGCGTTCGTCTTCGTCATACGCATAGAGCTCCTGTTTCCCTTTCTTCACCTTGAAGAGGGGCGGTTGCGCGATGTACACGTGCCCCAGCTCGATGAGTTCCTTCATGTGCCTGTAGAGGAGCGTCAGGAGCAGCGTGCGGATGTGGGAGCCGTCCACGTCGGCGTCGCACATAAGAATGATCTTCCCATACCGGAGCTTCGAGGCGTCAAATTCCTCTCCGACGCCCGCGCCCAGGGCGGTGAAGATGTTCCGGATTTCCTCGTTCTCGAGGATCTTGTGGAGCCGTGCTTTCTCCACGTTGAGGATCTTCCCCTTCAAGGGAAGGATCGCCTGGAATCGCCTGTCGCGCCCCTGCTTGGCGCTCCCGCCGGCGGAATCGCCTTCCACGAGGTACAGTTCGCAGTGCTCCGGATCGCTGATCGAGCAATCGGCGAGCTTCCCAGGAAGTCCGCCCGAAAACAGGGCGTTCTTGCGACGCGTCAGGTCCCGGGCCTTCCGCGCCGCCTCGCGCGCCTCCGCCGCCCGCATTGACTTCTCCAGGATGCGCTTCGCATCGCCGGGATTCTCGTCGAGCCACGATTGCAGCGCCGGCCCGATGACCGATTCCACGATGCTCTTGACCTCGCTGTTGCCGAGCTTCGTCTTCGTCTGGCCTTCGAACTGGGGCTCCGGTACCTTCACGCTCAGGACCCCCGTGAACCCTTCGCGGAAGTCGTCCCCTGTCAGCGAGATCCCCCCCTCCTTGAGGATCCCCTGCTTGTAGGCATAATTGTTCAGAGACCGCGTCAGCGCGGTCCTGAATCCCACAAGGTGCGTCCCCCCTTCGTGCGTGTTGATGTTGTTCACGTAGGTGAAGATGTTCTCGCTGTACTGATCGTTGTACTGGACGGCGGCCTCGACCTCGACGGCGCGGCCGTTTTCATCCTTGTCGGAGCCCTGGGCGTAGAAAACGCGTTTCGTGATCGAGGGACGGGTGGCGTCGATGTATTTGACGAACTCCACAAGCCCGCCTTTGAAATGAAACGTCTCCTCCTGCTCGCTCTTGGCCCGTGCGTCGACGATGCGGAGCTTCACCTGCGGGTTCAGAAATGCAAGCTCGCGGAGCCTTTCGGCGATCGTGTCGAATTTGAACGCCCTGTTCTTGAAGATCTGCCCGTCGGGCAAAAACGTCACCTTCGTTCCCGACAGCCCCTCCCTCGCTTTTCCGGCGATCTTCACCGGCGCTTTCGGGTCGCCGCGTTCATATTTCTGGAACCAGAGTTTGCCGTCCCTGTACACCTCGACCTCGAGCCACTCGCTCAGCGCGTTCACAACCGAAACGCCGACGCCGTGCAGTCCTCCCGACACCTTGTACGTGTTCTTGTCGAACTTGCCGCCCGCGTGCAGCATCGTCATAACGACTTCGAGCGCGGACCGTTTCTCCCCTTTGTGGAGGTCGGTCGGAATTCCGCGCCCGTCGTCAAGCACGGCGACCGAGCCGTCCTTGTTTATTGTCACGTCGATGTTGCGGGCAAAACCCGCGAGCGCTTCATCGATCGAGTTGTCAACGACTTCGTACACGAGGTGGTGGAGGCCGCGGATGCTCACGTCGCCGATGTACATGGCGGGCCGCCTGCGGACAGCCTCGAGGCCCTTGAGGACGGTTATGTCCTCGGCGCTGTAGTTGTGCTCCTCCGTTGCCGGAGGAACCGCTTTGCCCTTTTGAGGAGATGCTTTGCTCATACCTGCCTGCAATAATGACACATGATCTCGCCGCGTGCGGGGTTACCTGAAGCGAATATCGTTCAGCACGTGCGTCCCGACGTGGACGTTCATTTTTTCAATAAGGTCAAGCCGCTTCATGGAGAGCTCCGCGCGCCAGGTCGACGTGGTCACCGAGACGTACAGGACGCCGTTTTCCATCCGCTGGGGCTCGGTCACGCGCGCGATCTGGGGGCCGACGACGTCCGGCCATGCGGCGATGACATCGTACTGCGCCATCTTCGGCGCGATGCCGAGCTCACGCACAAGGTTCCGCATCGCATCCTGAATCGACACCGGTTTGCCGCGCTTGCTGCCGGGCCGCTCACGCCTGCTGCCTGCACGTGCCGCGCTCAACAATGAACCTCCTGTTGTGATTCCCCCAGGCCACCGACCGGTGAAGCGCCGTTCCCTCGGTCGTCGTGATCATGACCTGCCCGAGCCCACCTGCATATGCGAGAATCCGGTGGACCCGGCCCGTATCGAGCTCGCTGAACACGTCGTCAAGGAGGAGCACCGGGGTCTCGTTGTGCCGCTCGCGCATGTACGAGTATTCCGCAATCTTGAGGGCCACGAGAAGCGTCTTGTGCTGTCCCTGGGAGGCGAAACGCTGGACGTCCATGCCGTTGATTGTCAGCCGCAGGTCGTCCCGGTGAGGCCCCGCAAGCGTAAGACCACGCCTGCGTTCCTCGGCATTTCTGGATTCAAGCTCCGCTGCCAGTCCTGCGGCATATGCCCGTGCATCCTCTCCTTCGCCGGCTGCAAACCCGCAGACATACGCGATATCCGGAAGTTCCGTTTCCGGCATGATCATCCGGTACGCGCTCACGATGTGCGACCTGATCTCGGCGGCAAACAGCGCGCGCCGCTGGGCAACCCTGCTTCCGTACGCCAGAAGGCTCTCCGTCCATGGCTCGATGATTCCCGGCGGCAGGTCTCCGCGTGCGCGGTTGTCGGAGAGTATCCTGTTCCGCTGCCTGAGCGCTTTCCGGTATTCCAGGATATCGCCGAGATATGCCCCGCTCACCTGCGAGAGCGCGAGATCCATGAATTTCCTCCGCTCGGCAGGACCTCCGAATGTTATGGAGCCCTTCTCCGGGGAGAGAACGACGACCGGAAATAGCCCGATCACGGCGGCGAGTCTCTCCGGAGACGCGCCGTTGATGAGAAACTTCTTCTCGGGCGGCGTTCGCGTGCAGGCCACATGCACGCTGTGATGCACCCCGGCGTCCGAGACAAGCAATCCCTCAACGTCGAACCCACCCTCCCCGAACCGGATGACCTCGGCATCGCCTGAGGCATAGAAACTCTTCGTCAGGCTGAGGTACGAGACGGCCTCGAGGATATTCGTTTTTCCCTCCCCGTTGTCTCCGAGGAAGGCG
>DATJPH010000076.1:0-2893 GCA_035506475.1 Bacteroidota bacterium
TGGATCTGCTTATCGAGGTTCGAATCCTTGCGGGGCAGCGCACCATCCGGCAAACCACTGGTTTCTCCGGCCTTATCGTCTAACGGTTAGGACGGAGCCCTCTCAAGGCTCAAATACGGGTTCGATTCCCGTTAAGGCTACGCGGCGCAAGAACGAAGTCTTTCGACGCTTGTCTTCCCGCTCTTTTTCTGCGGGTTTTTTTTCGATCTCCCTGTTTCTTTGGCATATGCACCCGTAGCTCAATTGGATAGAGCATCAGACTACGGATCTGAGGGTTGGGGGTTCAAATCCCTCCGGGTGCACTTGATCAACCCTGGCATGGACGACCGAGGAGGAGTCTCTCGTGCGCGAGGGGAAGATTGTCTCAGGCACGGCGGGATCGTGGAAAGAGGCGTCGTTTAATGAGACCGGGGAAGTCCAGGTAGGCTACTACCACATACGCGCCCGGGATGTCGAAGAGGCGATCGCCATCGCGAAGCAGAACCCTGAATTTGAATTTTCAACGACGACGGGAATAGAAGTGCGCCCGGTCAAGACGAAGGAGGAGAGTACGAGCTTCGTGTACCCCAAACAGGGATAGGAATTCCTGGACGGGACGGCAATCTGCAGGCGGGAGATGGGCTCATACAGCGCGGTGACAACGGGTTGATCAGTCAACCCGTTTTTTTTTACATGGAGGAATAACGATGCAATACAGAGTGCTGGGCAGGACCGGCATCAGGGTATCAGAAATCGGGTACGGCGCGTGGGGGATCGGCGGCCAGATGTGGCAGGGGGCTGTTGATGCGGAGTCGCTGAAGGCGCTCCATGCGGCGGCCGACCTGGGGGTCAACTTTTTTGACACGGCGTTCGTCTACGGAGACGGACACAGCGAAACGCTTGTCGGCCGCTTCCTGAAAGAGCGGAAAGAGCCGATCGCGGTTGCGACGAAGGTGCCTCCCATTAACAGGATATGGCCGGCGCGCCCGGGGACACCGCTTTCCGCGGCATTTACCTACGGACATATTATCAAATCGACGGAAACGAGCCTCAAGAACCTGAACGTCGAAACACTCGATCTGCAGCAGCTCCATGTATGGGACGACAGCTGGACGGAGAGCGACGAGTGGAAGCGGGCGTTCACGAAACTGAAGGAGCAGGGGAAGGTGCGACATTTCGGGATCTCCATCAACGATCACCAGCCTGCCAACGGCCTTCGCGCAGCCGCCACGGGACTCATCGACTCATTCCAGGTGATTTACAACATCTTCGATCAGAGCCCGGAAGAGAAGCTCTTCCCCTACTGCCTCGAGAAGAACATCGGCATCATCGCACGCGTCCCGCTTGATGAGGGAGCCCTGACGGGAACCATCACCCCTTCGACGGTCTTTCCGGCGGGTGATTTCCGGAACGACTATTTCCGCGGGGACCGGAAAGCCGAAGTGCAACGCCGCGTCAACGCGCTGGAGACGCTGCTCGGTGCCGAGGCAGGATCGATCCCGGAGCTCTCACTCAGGTTCTGCCTGCACCCGCGCGCCGTTTCGACGGTCATCCCGGGAATGAGGAGCGTGAAAAACGTCAGGGCCAACTGCGGGGTTTCGGACGGGCGCGCCCTGAGCGAGAGGCTGATCGCCGAGCTCAGGCGGCATGCCTGGGCGAAGAACTACTACGACTGATCAGAACGGGAATTCCGCCCCGGGCTTCGCCTGGGGCTCGGCCTTCTTTGACTCGGGCTTCTTTGCGGCGAGGTGGACGGGATTGGATTCGACGTAGATCGCCTTGTCGGGCGTCGAAGGACAGGGGTGTTCGCACGATCCGCACCCGATGCAGAGATCGTCATTCACTTCCGGCAGGAAGAGCCCGTCGGTCTTCACCATGTGCACGGCCTTCGTCGGGCAGTGCTCCGAGCAGGCGCCGCACTCCGTCTTCCTCGTAATAACGATGCAGTCGTCCCTCACAAACTTCGCCTTCCCGATCTGCACGAGCTTCTTGGCCTCCGGCACCAGGGGGAGTATCGCCCCGGAGGGACACACCTGGCCGCACAGGACGCAGTCGTAGTTGCACGTGCTTACGGAATAATCCATCCGCGGCTGCAGGAATCCGCCGGGCCCGTACGCCAGGAACGATGGGCTCAGGACCTGTGTCGGGCAGGCACTGACGCAGAGGTGGCAGGCCGTGCAGTGCGAGGTGAACCGCCCGATCGAGCCGGACCCGGGGGGGGAGATCGGCAGTTTGCTCCTTGATTTTCCGGTCGGGACCGGCAGCACCGCCCGGAGCGTATCGCTCCCCGGAAGCATCATCAGTGCGGCTCCGGCGCCGCCGCGGAGAAGCGTCCGTCTCCGGCGGTTCACCGGGCGGGATTCATGAATTTCCGCACGCCTCCGTCCGGCGTAGGTGAGGCCGACGGTCGGGCATGCGTCGAAGCAGTCGAAACATCCCACGCACGAGGCAAAGTCGACGCGCATGTTGACGCTGTCGATGCATTCCGCCTTGCATACCTTCTCGCAGAGCCCGCAGTCCTTGCACGCCCCCCTGTCGATCACAATCTTGAATATCGAGAACCGGGCCATGACGCCGAGGAGCGCTCCCGCCGGGCAGAGGGTGTTGCAGAAGAGTCTCCCGCGCGTGTACGACATCACAAAAAGGCCGAGCGCGAATGCCAGCGTGAGGACAAACGCCCCGGCAGAGGGAACCCGCAGGGGGACCGCAAACACCAGATAGACATGCGCCGAGCCCAGGAGCGACGCCACGGCATTGTTCGCCAGGACGGCGACCGGTCGCACCAGTGTCACCGCAAGGCGGCCGAAATTGCTGAACGGTTCGAAGAGGTTGAGGAGGACCAGGCTCCCTCCGAGTGCATGCACCGCGGTAAGGCCGAGAAGTCCGTTATGAAGAAGTGCGTTCCGGCGCCTGT
>DATJPH010000077.1:0-2640 GCA_035506475.1 Bacteroidota bacterium
GAGCGTATGACACGAAGGACGGGGAAATCAGGCACAATGTACGGAAGAATCAGTCGGCGTGCAAGGTGACTCACGCGTTCATTCGTCACCCGACACGCGTCCCCGGGTCCGTTTCAGAGCCCCGGTCCGCTTCTTGGCCGCCAGCCGCTCGGCGCGGGAGGCACGCGTCGGGTTCGACGCGGCGCGCTTCTTCACCGGCCGCAGCGCGCCTGCGAGCAGCCGCGAGAATTTCCGGAGTGCGTCCTGGCGGTTTGTCCACTGACTCCGGGACGCATCCGACCTGATCCGGAGCACCCCGGCGGAATCCGTCCGGTTCCGGAGGGCGGCGCGGAGTGCGTGCTTCTGCGCCAGGGTGAGCGTCTGCGAAGCGGCGATGTCAAAAAGGAGTTCGACGCGCGTCGAGACCTTGTTGACATTCTGGCCGCCCGGGCCTCCGCTCCGTGCGAAGAGGAACGAAATCTCGCTGTCCGGGATTCGGAGTCCGTTCATGATCTCGATGAATTCCGCCATGTTGAACTTCTCGGCTGTTCTACGTACTATTGGTACACTTTCGAACCGGGAAAACAGATGTCAGAGACGTCCGTCAACGGCTATACCGTCCGCCTCACACAGACCGAGGGTCTCGGGTCCACCTGGGTGGTCCGCGTCTACCGGAAAAGACTCCTCTTCAACAAGAACCTGAGCTCCGACTGGTTCCTGGACGGCGTCCAGGCAAAAACATACGCCGACCAGATCTCCGCTGAGCTTGCAAGCGGGAAGGGATTCGAAAACCTCCGGGATCGTAAACCGGGGTGGACGCTTCGCCGTCCGGTGCACTGAAGGGCTTCGAGAGACCCCGCCTCGCTTCGCGCAGGCCTGTCCAGAGTCGTATCCACCCCCCAGGAACACCGTACACTATACTCGACGCTCGACGGATTGACCACCGCTCACCTCCCCTCCGGCCGCCTGAAATCCGCATTATTCTGTCGAAAAAGAGAGCAAGATGCAATCCGGCGACGATTTCGATTCTGGCACACAGGTTGCAAACTGTGTATCAGGCTCGAAGAACCAATGATCACAAGATGCGGAGAAGGAGGAAATCATGAAAACGAAATGGCTCTGGCTCTCAGGATTCATCGTAGCATCACTCATCGCGATCGCTCCGGCGGCCGACGCACAGGTCTGGGTCGGACTCCGCACCGGGCCTCCGCCTCCGCGGCGCGAGGTGGTCGTGGTACGTCCCGGGTATGCATGGGTCCACGGTTTCTGGGGGTGGGACCATGCAAGGTACGTCTGGAGACCCGGAAGGTACGTCGTGGCACGCCCCGGACACTACTGGGTTGACGGCGGGTGGAGACACAGGCACGACGGCTGGGCCTACCGCGAAGGCCACTGGCGGCGCCGCTGAATTGTTCTTCTTGCGAACCTCTCAACAACGATGCCGGCAGCTCATCGCCGGCATCGCTCTCCTTTTACTGAAGCCCCCCGCCATCCGCGCCCAGCAGATTCGCCAGGGACTCCGCGGAGCTGACCGGAAGGTCGCACACGAGATTCCGGCAAACGTACGCCGCAGGAGCGTCCCCTATCGGCGTGAGATTCCGGAGGAACGGATTGAGCGAACGGGGGATATCCCCGTTTGACCCCGGATCAAGGGGGATCAGCACGGTTTCGGGGATGTACGTCCGGGAGACCGCATCCATCAGGGCAACCGTCCGCGGGTCTCCGCCGGCGCCGGCGACAACCACCTGGCGGGGAGGGACGAGCGCCAGGCCGAGGGCGGCCGCCATCAGGGGTATCACAGAGGGCCTTGACTGGAGCATGTCGCCGAAATTTGCCACGGTCTCACGCCCAAGTGCATCCCACTCCGGCCGGTCGATCATCCGGGAAAGGCGCAGGAGGTTCATCGCCGTCACCGAATTGCCTGAAGGCTCTTCGCCGTCATACTGCTCTTTCATCCGGACAAGCACCGATCTGTCCGATCCCGACGTTTCAAAGAAGCCCCTTCCCCCGCCGTCATGAAATACGGCGATCTGCCGTTCCGTAAGACGGACTGCGTGCTCCAGCCACCGCCCCTCGCCCGACGACTCAAACAGGTCGAGAAGTCCAGCAACGAGGAACGCATAGTCATCGAGCTGGGCTTCGAACCTGGATTCCCCTTCCCTGTACCGGCGGTAGAGAATACCGTCTTTCCAGAGGCGCTCCGTGATAAACCCGGCCGCCCGGACAGCCGCGCCGCGATACCGGGTATCGCCGAGGATCCGGCCGCCGCGGGCAAAGGCGCCGATCATCAGTCCATTCCACGAGGTGAGAATCTTCCCGTCCCTCAGCGGCCGAGGCCGGAGTGAGCGGAGCGCGAAGAGTCTCTCCTTCGCCCGCTCGAGACGGGAGACCGCTTCTTCCGCGCTGAGACGGAACTCCGCCGCCCGTTCTCCTGGTGCAAAGCGCGCGTAGAGAATATTCCTCCCCGTAAACTCGAGCTGCGGATCAAACGGGGCGTTCCCCCCCTCTTCGACACCGAAGCATTCGTTGAACAGTGGAGCGTCGGCGCCCAGCGCGTCGTCGATCTCCTTTTTCGTCCAGATATAGAACGCCCCCTCACCCGATTCCCCCGGGAGATCCGGCCTCGGGCTGTCGGCGTCCTCCGCGGAATAGAACCCGCCG
>DATJPH010000078.1:0-3300 GCA_035506475.1 Bacteroidota bacterium
CCTTCTCCCGGCTTCCGCCGCCAGGCCTCAATGTCGATCGACGCCGGGTCCGCATAGCCGAGGTTCACCGCACGGCAGAGCTCTTCCGGGATCCCGGTCGCGAGCGTCACCGTGATGCGGGGACGTTCGATCCCCCCGGCATACGTCCCCACCCCCCGCACGTTCGTGGAGTGCGCGAGTATCAGTTTCGGCTCGTCGCGGAACTTCTCCCACTGCCCGAGGAAGTAGTCCCTCACGTGGTAGCCGATCCGCCGTATCGCCTCGCCGTGGACGAACGAAATCTCGCGGATCTGCGGGCCGTAGATGATCAGTTCCCCCCCGTCGGCGACGACGGGCTCGAGCTTGTACATCGCCTTCCCCCCGACCCAGAGCTCTTCGTAGATCCCGGGCGTCACGGCCAGGACCTTCCGTACCGGGGCGTCCAGGTACCGGATGTGCAGCCCGGCGGAGGAGTCGGCGGCGTGCGACCATGCCTCCTCCGGCGTTCCTGCAAACAGCGACGCCAGCCGGTCGGTATCGTCCACGGTGAACGCAAAACAGGTGCGCGGGACAGTCAGGAACTTCGCCGCCCTGTCGATGACGCGGCGGGTCGGCGTGTCCTTCACGCCGTTGACCGCCGGGTTGGTGATGACGGCGGCAAGCCAGTGAAACGTCTCGATGATATCGAGCCCGCCGACCCCCGGGAAGAAATACTTGTTCCCGCCGGCGAACCCCATCGCTTCATGGGGGACGACGGGACTCACGATAATGACATGGTCGTATTCGAGCACCGCCCTGTTGACGCTGACCGGGATTGCCTGGTCGAAGAGCCCCCCGGTAAGCGATCTGATCTCCGCGGCCGGTATTGTCCCGATCGTCCGCAATGCCGCGGGATTGTCGTGCTCATGCGCCAGGAGGCGGACCTTCGTGAACACCTCCCTGTGCTCCTGTTTCGTGATGCCGATATGCCTGTAAAGCCTCTCCTCCTCCATCGCGCGGTGCGTCCCGGTGGCGACAAGGTAGTCGAGGCATTTGACTTCCGATCCAAGAACGTCATAGAGCGCCCGGAAGAACATCCCGATAGGCGCGTGGCGCGTGTGGTCGGGGATGAGGACAAGAACCCGTTTGTCCCGGAGGTCGAGACGGCCGAGAGCTTCACTGCACAGGTCCCTCACCGCCGGCGCGTCGATCGGCAGGCGCGGTGACTTTTTCACTGTAAGTGTGTCCATGGCCTCTCCCCTCCCGATTCAGACGCCGCTGTATGCCGAGAACCCGCCGTCGACGGGGACGACGATCCCGGTGACGAAATTCGATGCGGGGGACAGGAGCCAGAGGACCGTTCCCAGGAGGTCCTCCGGCACGCCGAACCGGCCGGCGGGTGTGTGATCGAGTATCTTCTTCCCCCGCGCGGTCAGGTTCCCCGTCTCTTTGTCGGTCAGGAGGAACCGGTTCTGATTTGTCAGGAAGAACCCGGGCGCCACCGCGTTCACGCGAATCTTCGGGGAGACCTCCCGGGCCATGTAGACGGCGAGCCACTGCGTGAAATTGCTCACGGCCGCCTTGGCCGCGGAGTACGCGGCGATCCGCGTCAGGGGGCGGAACGCGTTCATCGACGAGACGTTCAGTATGACCCCCTCGCCCCGTTCAGCCATCAGCTTTCCCACGACCTGGGAGGGGATCATCGTTCCCAGCAGGTTCAGGTCTGCGACGAATTTCAGCGCCTCGGCCGGGAGATCGAAGAACGTCTTCTCCGTTCCCGTCGTCGCGTTCGGACTGTTCCCGCCGGCCGCGTTGATCAGTATGTCGATCTTCCCGAACGCCCTGACGACCTCCGCGGCGGCGATCTCGATCGTCTCCCGCTTCAGGACGTCGCCGTAGACGACGATCGCCCTGTCGCCGACGGGCTCGATCCGCTTCATCAGGGGAGCCGCAAGCGCGGGGTCGCGGTCGACGATCGCGATCTGCGCGTTGCATCCGAAAAGCGCGCAGGCCATCTCTCCCCCCAGTACGCCTGCCCCCCCCGTGACCATCACCGATTTCCCGCTGAAGTCGTAGAGTCTGCCGATTTCTTCGATGTTCATACTATCCTCGCCGGCTCGAGATCCGGGACAAGAAGATTGATGAGAAAGAGCGCCACGAGGTAGACGCTCCCCGAGATAATGAAGAGCGCCATATAACTCCCCGTCCACTCCAGGAGGAACCCCGCCGAGGTCGCAAGGAGCATCCCGCCGACCGCCCCGGCCATCCCTCCCAGGCCGACGACCGAACCGACGGCCTTCCTGGGGAACATGTCGGACGCCGTGGTGAACAGGTTCGCCGACCAGCCCTGGTGCGCGGCCGCGGCAACCCCTATGAGCGCCACCGCGACCCAGAGGTTCGCGACGTTCCCCGCGAAGACGATGGGGACGATAAGGAGGGCACAGATGAGCATGACGGTCTTGCGCGCGCGCCCCACAGGCCATCCGCGGGCGATGAAGCGCGAAGAGAGCCACCCTCCCCCGATGCTCCCGACGCTCGTCATCGTGTATATGGCGATCAAGGGGAGACCCAGGTCGGTGAGCGTGAGTCCGTAGGATTTGTTCAGAAACTTCGGGAGCCAGTAGAGGTAGAACCACCAGATCGGGTCGGTGAGGAACTTCCCGGCGACGAACGCCCAGGTCTGCCTGTGCCCGAGGAGGCTCGCCCAGGGGATCCTCCCGGAGGGAGGATCGGGCGGATCGCTCCGGATGAACGAGAGCTCTCCGGCGGAAAGCTTCCTGTGCGCCTCGGGGCGCTCATAGACGACGAGCCAGGCCAGCAGCCAGATGAACCCGAGGAGCCCGGTAACGATGAACGCCGACTGCCACCCGTACGTCACGGTGAGTATCGGCACCGCGGCGGGCGCGACAACCGCCCCGATGTTCGCGCCGGAATTGAAGACGCCGGTGGCGAACGCCCGCTCCTTCTTCGGGAACCACTCGGCGATCGCCTTGACCGCGGCCGGGAAGTTGGCCGACTCGCCGAGTCCGAGTGCGAACCTCGCCGCGCCGAACCCGAAAGCCGAGCGGGTCGCCGCGTGCGCCATGGCGGCAATGCTCCAGAGGACGACGGCGACGGAGTACCCGATTTTCGTCCCGTACCTGTCGATCAGCCTTCCGACGACAAGGAGGCCGAGCGCATACGCCCCCTGGAACGCCGTCACGATGTAGCCGTACTGGATCTCTGTCCACCCGATCTCCGTCTGGAGCAGGGGGGCCAGGATGCCGAGCACCTGCCTGTCGATATAATTGACAGTGGTGGCGAAGAAGAGGAGCGCGCAGATGACCCACCGGTAGTGTCCTG
>DATJPH010000079.1:0-2715 GCA_035506475.1 Bacteroidota bacterium
ATTCGGTTCCGATCTCCTTGAAGCGCTACTGGCGCCCTCACTGCAGGAAGAGGAGCCATGCGCCCGTCACGGCAATGTTCAGAAGCGACATGGGCAGCATGACCTTCCAGCCCAGATTCATGAGCTGATCGTACCTGAACCTCGGTATCGTCCAGCGTATCCACATATAGAACACAAGAACGCACGCCACCTTGAGCACGAACGCGGCGACCTGGATGAGGCTTACCGCCAGGGGCGCGAGACCCAGCTGGGAGAGAAACGGGACCTGCCAGCCGCCCAGGAACAGCGTGACGATGAGTCCGCTGGAGGTGATCATGTTTGCGTATTCGGCGAGGAAGAAGGTGCCGAACTTCATCCCGCTGTATTCCGTATGGTACCCTCCCACAAGCTCGGGCTCCGCCTCGGGAAGGTCAAACGGAAGCCTATTCGTCTCCGCAAAGGACGCCACGACAAAAGTGATGAAGCCGATCGGCATCCGCCAGAAATTCCAGTACAACCCGTTCTGGAGCTCCACGATCCTGTCCAGCCTGAGGGTCCCGGCGACCATGATGACGGCGACGACGGAAAGACCCATCGATAATTCGTAGCTGATCATCTGCGCTGACGACCGAAGACCTCCAAGGAGCGAGTACTTGTTGTTTGAAGCCCAGCCGCTCAACGTAACGCCGTACACACCCATCGACGTCATGGCAAGTATGTACAGCACGCCGATGTTCACGTCGGCAATCATGAGCTTCACGTCCTGTCCGAACAGCGTGATCCGGTCCCCGAACGGGATGACCGCGAAGGTCGTCATCGCCACTGTGATCGATACGATCGGCGCCAGCGCGTGGATGGCCTTGTTCGCCTGGACCGGTACAATGTCCTCCTTGATGAACAGTTTCAGGACGTCGGCGGGAGCCTGGAGCAGACCCCACGGGCCCACCCTGTTCGGTCCGATCCTGTTCTGAATGAACGCGCTGATCCGTCGCTCGGCATAGACAAGGTTGGCGACCGTCGTCAGAATGATCAGCAGCACAAGGACGATCTTGATGATTGATATGACGAGCAGTTCCATTAGTGTCTCTTCCGGATCGTGTCTCGGTCCCCGTCTGGCGGGAATATTACGCTGTCTGCGGCACCCGTACATCCCTTGCTGTTTTCAGCGGCACCCCTTTGTTGCCCAGCTTTCGGTACGACATCCCGGTGAAGGCGTCGACGTGGGAGGCGATTTCCGCGAAAACGTCTTCGGCGTGCTGGAACTTGAACCTGGCTCCCATGAGGACGGCAATCCCGGCGATGATGCGCCACGGCGGACGGGCGTCGCGCTTGGGTCCCTTCGCCCACCGGTCAAACTGGGATCCGAATTTGTCGAGCCGGCTCATCGCGAATCCGTCGAGGGCGCGGTCCTGTTCGAGCGTCGCCACGGACGGGCGGATGCGCTGCACGCGGCCCTGGAGGTTGGTGAATGTGCCGTTCTTCTCCGCGTACGTTGACGTCGGAAGAACTATGTCCGCAAGGCGCGTCGACTCATTCTCCAGGGATGCGAGGACGACGAGGAATTCGAGACGCATGAGGCTCTGGGCGACCTCGGGATCGCCGGCGATATTGTCGTCGACGAGAACAAGCGCCTTGATCGACCCTTCCCGGATATTGCGGAGGATCCCCTCGGTGTTCAATCCGTGCTCACCGGGGTGGAGGCCGACCTCCAGCGCTCCACGGGAATTCGGCGTCCTGTCCGCGCTGATGAGGAGCTTGTCTTCTTCCCCCGGAACGGTGTGACGGGCAAAATCGAGATTCTTCGTCTGGAGGACGTCCCGGGCGAACTTCTGGAGAGCGTAGTTGTCTTCGTTCGTGTCGAAGGCAGACCCGATGACGGCGATCTCCCCCTTCCGGAACGATTTGAGTTCCGACGCCGCCCGGACGATCGCTTCATCCCAGCCCACCTCAACAACCCCCGATTCCTTTCTCATGAGGGGTCCCCTGATGCGGGCATCGGAGTTTACCTGGCGGGAAGTCTCCAGGCGGCCCCAGTCGCACATCCAGTACTGGTTCACCTCAGCGTTGTACCGGGGAGTCTGGCGGAGGATCTCGTTGTTGCGGACCCATGTGTTCATGTTGCACCCGCGGGCGCAGCCGGGACATACCGTCTCCGTCGCTGACATTTCCCACACGCGGGCCTTGAAGCGGAATTCACGGCTCGTGAGCGCGCCGACGGGACAGATATCGATGACGTTCATCGAATACGGATTGTCCAGTTTTTCCCCGGGAAACGTCGTCAGCTCCACGTGATCGCCCCGCTGGGTGAAGGTCAGCTGCGGTTTTCCCGCAATTTCATCGCAGAACCTGACGCAGCGGGAGCACATGATGCAGCGCTCGGTGTCGAGCAAAACGTGCGGGCCGAGCTCGACGCGCTTGGGCTTGTGGACCTTCTCTTCCTCGAACCGGCTGTACCCGATGCTGTGGGCATAGGCGTAATCCTGAAGCTTGCATTCGCCCGCCTCATCGCAGATCGGACAGTCAAGGGGATGATTGATGAGGAGGAATTCCATGACGGCCTGCCGGGCCTGGAGGACCCTGGGATTGGCAGTGTGCACCACCATGCCGTTCATCACCTGGGTCGAGCAGGCGATCGCGAGCTTCGGCATTTTTTCGATTTCGACAAGACACATGCGGCAGTTGCCGGCGACCGAGAGCTGCGGATGCCAGCAGAAATGCGGGATGTCTATGCCATTG
>DATJPH010000080.1:0-2325 GCA_035506475.1 Bacteroidota bacterium
CTCTGAAGATCCAGAAGATTGAACAAGAACTGCGCCGGCCGGACGTCATTCATCACCTCAAAACACAACGAAGGGAATGGGAGAGAGCTGAGCAAGTACGCGATGACCGGATAGCCGAGTATTTTTTCGAGCTTCACAAGAAGGGTGTCGATGTAGATCATCTCCTTGATCTCATGGAAGGGCTCTCCCCGGAACAGCCCTTTAAATTGCCTCTCTTAATCTCTCATTTGAAATTGCTGGCTTTTGTGCACCGCGAATGGCCGCCCTATAATCGAGCACTGCGGAAATTATGGATGCAGTACAGGGGCAGCCTGCCACTGCTCGAGGACCAGGCTCTGCGCCCCGAAACACGCAGGCTCCTGAGGGAAGACCTGGGGAATATCTTCCAATGTATCCGCGCCCAACAACTCGACAAGGAGGTAGCGCGGACAGCCCCGCAACTAGGCATCACCGTGGTGCCGACCGAGGGCTTGTCCCGGCAGCGGTTCTGGGACAAACCCGTATTGGCCTTTGTGGATTACTTCAGATCGATTCTCGGCAGTTACGTGAAGGCGTACGAAGCAACCGCCCGTTTCTTCCACCTCGTTTTCGAATCCCCCTTCGAAGCTAACATGGTCAAGCAGCGGTATCTCCGTGTTCGTCGTAGTCAAGCCCCGCGTCGCCCGCACAGATAACCCGAGGGCCTGGTTCCCCCCCTCTGAAAACAAGTTCTTTCCCCCTTCCGTCTAGATACATGCCCGTTTGATCCTTTGCTTAATAGCCGAACATTCAGTAGAACCGGTTTATCCCAAAGCCGAGGCGGGCTATTCCGCGATCGAGTCGTATCGATGAATGTCTGGAGACGCATGGCGACGTCCAAGAAATGCAAGACGGATCCTGTCGAAAATGGCGGGCCCGCTCGCGTTGAAGATCATATTGAAATATATCCCGATGATGTAATCGCCGTATGGATCGACCTCATCGCGGATATTGTGACGAAAAAGGTTCTGAAACAGGAGCAAGGCCGGCACGCGGGGACTGAGACGCGCCCCCAAAGTGAGGCGACCGACCTGTGGATTGACTGATCACGTCCGTGATCGTGGCCAAGGTGCTGAAGGAGACCAAAGATGGCGAGCCTACTGAGTGAAGCACGGCGGTATGCCGCATTTGGGATGTCGATCATCCCGATCAGGAACGATGCGAACGGCCGCAAACGCCCAGCTCAGCGCTGGGAAAAGTTTCAGACCACAAGAGCCGACACAGAGGAACTCCGGTCCCTGTTCCGTCACCCTGGACTGACTGGTCTCGCCGTTATCCTTGGGCCAGTTTCCGACAACCTCTTCGCGCGGGATTTCGACCGTGCAATCTCATACGAGAAATGGGCAAGCGTTAATCCTGAAATCGCCAACGTCGTTCCGACTGTCCGGACAGCTCGGGGCTTTCATGTGTATGGCCGTTTCGCGTCCGTCGCGGGAAGAACGTATTCCGATGGCGAACTTCGCGGCGAAGGACAATACATGGTTCTGCCACCCAGTACGCATCCGACAGGTCTGAAATATGCCTGGGCCGGGCCCCCCCCTAGCAGCAAGGATGCTATCCCCTGTTTTGACCCGGTCACCGCTGGCCTTGCCCACGATTGGAGTGAGGCCCCCTCCATCCAGCGTACACAGGAGACACAGGAGACGCATGGATCGCAAGTGACTCCAGAGCTCTCAGGATCACAGGAAACACAGGGAACACACGTGGTGGGGGAGGGAGGCACTACCCCTGCCCCCATGCCGCTCGAAGAGGCGATGGCGAAGGCGCTGCCGCTCGGCCCAGGGGAGAACCATCATCGCCTGTTCTTGCTCGCCCGGTGGGTACGGAGCGTCGAGGCACACGAGGGTCGGCTCATGCCGGCAGAGCAATATCGCAACGTGTTCGATCAATGGTTTGCCCGGAACGACTTCCTCCGCCCAGACCAGACCCGTGATGAGTACTGGTTGGAGTTCGCCGGGGCGTATAAGGATGTCCGGCTTCCGCTCGGCGCGGGAGGCCCGCTGGAGGCCGCATGGAGGGCCGCCCTCTCGTCGCCGCCTCCAGGATGCGCGTCACAGTTCACCGACCAAAAATTCATTCTTCTCGTGAGTTGGTGTCGGGAGTTGCAACGGTTGGCCGGAGACAAGCCTTTCTATTTGTCCTGCCGGACGGTCCAGCAACGGCTCGGACTGCCGACACCACCTCGGGCGGGGACCATTCTGCGTGGACTGGTCGCGCGCGAAATCCTGGACCTGGTCGACAAAGGCACGCACCGGACCGGGATGGCGTCTTCATACCGGTATTTGCCACCGCTGGACGAATAGTTAC
>DATJPH010000081.1:0-12122 GCA_035506475.1 Bacteroidota bacterium
CACCCGCTCAGCGATATCCTGCCCCCACTATGACGATACTCTTTATCGCGATCGTCTGGGTCATCATTTTCATCACGTTCGTCTCGGCCGTCCTGTTCGTCATCGGCCCGGGGATGCTCCTGCAGCCCTACAGGCGGACGATCGAGTACTACCGGAAATACACGAACGTTCTCCACCCCTCCGACATCGGCCTCCCCTGGGAGGACGTGACGCTCAAGACGCCGGAGGGGATCGCCCTTGCCTGCTGGCTTGTGCGCGCACCCGGCGAGCCGAAGGGGACCGTGATCTACCTCCACGGCGTCAGCGAATGCAAGATCGTGGGGCTCCCGATGGCGCGCGAGCTCCACGACCTCGGCTACAACGTGTTCCTTTACGACTCCCGGCGGCACGGCGACAGCGGCGGGACGTACTGCACCTACGGCTTTTATGAGAAACACGACGCGCGCGCGGTCATCTCGTACGTCGCCGGCCGCGACGATCTCCGGGCCGGGAGGATCGGCCTGTTCGGCACGTCGATGGGCGCGGCGGTCGCCATCCAGGTGGCATCGATCGACGAGCGCGTCGTGGCCCTGGTGGCCGAGAGCGGCTTCGCCACGCTCAGGACGATATTTGACGATTACCAGAAGAGGATGATCAAGCTCCCCTGGCACTACCTCCGGAATATCGTCATCAAGCGCTCCGAACACATCGCCCATTTCAAGGCAAACGCCGTTTCCCCGCTCGAAGCCGTCAGGCACGTGCATGTCCCGCTGTTCGTCATGCACGGGACGGCGGACACGCTGATCAAATCACGCTACTCGGAGATGGTCTTCGCCAATGCGAACGAGCCGAAGGAGCTCTGGCTCATCGAGGGGGCCAGGCACAACGATATGGCGGAAGTCGGGGGAGAGGAGTACCGGCGGCGCGTCCTCGCCTTCTTCGTGCGCCACCTTGATGCTCAGAGGGGAAACCAGTAGCTGATCTTCAGGACCAGGACATCTTCGTGCGGCAGCGCGAACGTGTCGCGGAACCTCGGACCGAACCCGCTCGTGTAATCCCCGCTGTCACCTAACCGCCCCTGAGTCCAGACAAGGTAGAGCGTGCTCCCCGGGATATACTCCCAGCGGAGGAGGACGTTCGCGTTCAGTATCGCCTCGTTGAAGTCCGCGTTCAGGAACGACGGGTTCGAGGGGTAATCGTAGGGAACCGGGGTGCCGCCGTCGAAACGCCTGTAGCCGCTGTACATCCCCCGGGCGAGGAGGATCTGTGAGAAGAACTGGAGCGAGAGGTTTTTGGTGAACGTCACAGTCCCCTGGAGCTCCAGGTCAAGCTCGTCGACATCCCTGTCGGCGAACACGCTGAACGGGAAGGGGGAGACGGCCGCGTCGCTGACGTTGCCGCCGGGATAGACCCACGCTTCGTCCTTTCGCGAGCGGAGCCAGAGAACGGTGGGTGTCAGCTCAACCCACGGCACCGGCCGCAGGCCGAGTCCGAGCGACCCCGTCCACGACGATTTTCCCTTCTCGTTGAATGCGTAGATCCCCGTCATCGTCGCCACGACGTTCGAGCGCGGATCGGTCTGGACCTGGGCGGTGAAGGAATGCCCGGCGGGCCGCCTGTACGTGCCGATGATTCCCCTCTCCTCGTCGTCATAGGCGGGGAGGTACGCGTCGTAGATCACGGTCGGCCTCCAGAAATTCAGGAACTCTCCCGTGAACGTGAGCTCGGCCGTCGACGTCGTCAGCACGTGGTTCCAGTTCCACCTGGTCGCCGGGACAAGCGAGAAGGCGTACCGGCGGAGTATCCCGGTCCCGAAATTCTCCCTGTAGATCAGCTGGAGGTAGTCCCCGAAGTCGTGCGGCTGCGCGAAGAACCCGATGTCGTTGCAGTTGAAATAGCGGGTGTAGAAATCAAACGACCCGGTGTAGAACCAGTGCTCGGCGGCGATCCGCGAAAACAGGAGCCGCCCGGCCGCCCCGTCGCTCCCGCTTGACCCGTCGGTCAGGACCCGCGCCTCCGAGGAGTGCGCCCCCGCCACGTAGCCGTCGAGCGAGTAGGCGCTCCCGCCGAAATGGACGTTCCAGTCGAGCCCGCCGCTGTATCCAGGGATCATCGCGTCGCGCACCGCGAGGGTCCCCATCCCGCCGAGCCAGGAGCCGCCGTCGAATTCCTGCTTCGCGCGGACGACGTTGTACGAGCCGCGCGGCTCCGTGCGGATCGTCGACCTTTTCCCCGCCGAATCGATCGTGACGGCGTCCATCTCGCCTGTCGTCGCGGTCATCGCCCCCAGCGAAAACCCGCTGTTGGTCCTCCCGGTGACTTTCGCGGCGCCGTAGATTGTCGTGACCTGCGGATTGTCGTCGATGGACCCCCCGGGGGGCGCCGTGACGTACGGGCTTCCCGTGGGCTGCTTGCCGATCCGGCGGGTGAAGAAGAGGGAGAGCGGGGTGTTATCGACGCTCGAGCCGAAGGTGAACATTTGCGCCCCCTCGACAAAAAAGGGACGCTTCTCCGGAAAACGGGTCTCGAAGACCGTGAGGTTCAGCACCGACTGGTCGACCTCCACCTGGCCGAAATCGGGGTTCACCGTCGCGTCGAGCGTGAAGTTCCTCGCCACGCCGTACTTGATATCGACGCCGGCCTGCCCCTTGTATGATTTAGTCCAGGGATGCGCTTCCGTCGCGGTCTCGTACTGGGCGGTCCCGGAGACGTACGGGAGGAGCTCGACGTGGAGCGGAGGGGCAATCCCGCGGATGCCGTCGACGTATCCCCATTTCGATATCTGGAGCGTTTCGCTCCGCGGGACCATGATCCACTCGTCGGTCTCTTTCTTCCGGCTGATGTACCGCCTGAAATTGATCCCCCAGCGGTAGATGCCGTCGGGCTGCTGGACGAACCGGAGGGCGTTATACGGTATGGCAAACTCCGCGGACCACCCGTCCTGAAAGACGCGCGTGCGGACGCTCCAGACGGCGTCCCACGTGATGTCGTACACGTTCCCGTCCTGCGAAAGAACCCCGTCCGACTGGACGCCGGAGACGTTGGTGACGAACACGAAGGCGGTCTGACGGTCGAAGTAGGAATCGATCATCACGCTGAACCGGTCGGCCTCCGAAGAGCGGTCCCGGCGTGTGAGCTGGCGGACGATTTTCTGCGGGTGCGCGTCGTAGCAGATGACGCCGACGTACAGCGCGCGGTCATCGTACAGGAGCCTGACGGACGTCACCTCCGTGGGAAGCGCCCCCTCTTCAGGATCGAACTGCGTGAAGTCGAGTACCGGGGGGGCCTTCTGCCACTGGGCGTCGTTGACCCATCCGTCGATGACCGGCGGAACATCGACGCGCACCGCGTTGACCACCTTCGGCGCGTCTGCGGCAAAGGCAGGGAGCGTGAGCACACATGCTGATATCAACAGCAACAGCGATGTCCTCGCCATACGTGGGTGATATCCAAAGATCGGTGACGGGGATGAGTGAGGGGGGACGCATCCAAGCTATCTCTTCCTTCGCAGAAAATCAATGTTTATAGTCACATTTTAGTGAGCCCGACGACGTTCTCTATATGCTGTGTATGCGGAAACATGTCGACGGGCTGGATCGATGCTATTGTGTACTTCATCGATTCACAGATTATTTTCAAATCTCTAGCCTGCGTCGATGGATTGCAGCTTACATACACGACCGTGCGCGGCTCGAGCGCAACGATTTCCCTTGCCACCTTTTCGTGCATGCCGGCGCGCGGAGGATCCACGATAACGACGTCGGGACGGGGAAGTGGCTGATCCTGCCGGCGCGAGGAGAGGAGCGTCTCCTTCAGGTCCCCGTGGAGGAAGAGACAGTTCCTTACGCCGTTGGACTCCGCGTTCTTCCGTGCATCGTTCACGGCCTGCTCCACGGATTCGATCCCGATCACGCTCCCGGCGCCGCCGGCGATGTGGAGCGCAATCGTCCCGGTTCCCGAGTAGAGATCATACACGGTGTCGGTGCTCCGGAGCCGGGCAAACAAGAGTGCGGTATCGTACAGGCGTTCCGCCTGCTCGGTGTTCGTCTGGAAGAAGGAGTTGGCGGAAATCCTGTACCTCCGCGGGCCGATCGTCTCGGTGATCGTACCGGAGCCATGATACACCTTCTCGATCTCGCCGAAGGCAACCTGCGAACGCCGCTCCGTGATGTTGTTGACGACGGTTGTGAGCGAGGGGAACTCGCCGAGAAGGACCGCGGTGATCTTCTCCATGATCTCCGGACGGTCATCCCGCGTCACCAGGTTGACCATCCTCTCCCCGGTGCGCTTCGACTCCCGGATCACGAGGTTCCTCAGGTAACCGCTCTGGGTCACCGTGGAAAAGACCGGGAGCCCCTCCGCGAGGGTGAACTCACGGACGAGGTTGACAATCCGCGCGCTCTCCGCGGACTGGAGCCAGCATTCGTGGAGGTCGAGTATCCTGTCGTACCGGCCGGGGAGATGAAGCCCGAGCGCGGGGTCGCACACGGCGCCAGGGGGACCTTCCGCAGGCCGCGGCACGGCCATCTCTTCACGCGTGCGCCACCGCTCCCCGAACGAAAACTCCATCTTGTTCCTGTAGTAGTACGGATCCGCCATGGCCAGGGGGGAGGGGACCAGCGGGGAGGCGAACCCGCCAATGCGCTCCAGCGCATCGGCCACGCGCTTCCGTTTGAACTCGAGCTGCGCGCCGTACGCGATATTCTGCCACGTACAGCCGCCGCACGTGCCGAAATACCTGCACCGCGGCGCCGTGCGGCTCGGCGAGGGGGACTCGATTGCGACAAGGTCCGCCTCCGCGAAGTTTTTCTTCACGGCCCGGATTTGCATCCGGACGGTGTCGCCGGGGACTCCCCCCCTGACGAACACGACGCACCCGTCGATGCGTGCAATCGTCTTCCCCTCGAGTGCGAGGTCTTCGATCGTCCCCGTGATTTCGTCCCCCCGCTTCACGAGCCTTTCCTCCTGCCGGCATCAGCGGCGCGTTCCTTCTCTTCAAGCTGTTTCGCAAGCTCGTTCCACCGGAAATATCCGTCGGCGAGCTTCTTCTCGATCTCCCTGTACGCGGCGTGCACGCTCTTCACGTTCTCCCCGTCACGGTAGAAGTCCGGTTCGGCCATCCGGTGGTCAAGCGCGCTCTTCTCCTCCTCCATCGCCTCGAGTTCCCGCTCGAGCTTTTCGATCGCATCGCGGAGCGGCTTGGTCTTCCTGTAGCGTTTCTGCCGCTCTTCCGCCTCGAGCCGCTTCCGCTCCTTCTCGCTCTGCGATCCGGACGGGGATTTCCCCTGCGACGCCTGGACCGTCCCCTGGGTCTCCCTGGCGCGGGAATCGATGAAGTCGCTCACGTTTCCCGGGTAGACCCTGATCCCCCCGCGGCGGAAGTCGACGACCTTCGTCACGATCGGATCGAGAAAATCCCTGTCGTGCGAGACGATGACGAAGCTCCCCTCGTACGAAGCGAGCGCCTCCTGCAGGACCCCCTTGGAGCGCATGTCGAGGTGGTTGGTCGGCTCGTCCATGACGATAAGGTTGCTCGGCCGCAGAAGCATTTTGGCGAGGGCCAGACGGCTCTTCTCCCCGCCCGAGAGAACGCGGACCTTCTTGAAGACATCGTCCCCGCTGAAGAGAAAGCATCCCAGGAGCGTCCGGAGCCTGCGGCGGATGTCCCCCGTGGCGACCTCGTCGACGGTCTGGAGGACGTCGTAGGCGGGGTTGAGCTCCTCGGCCTGGTGCTGGGCGAAATAGGAGATCGTCACATTGTGCCCCACGACCCGCTCCCCGGCGTCGAACGGCTCGATCCCGGCCAGTATCCGGGCAAGCGTCGATTTCCCCGCCCCGTTGACGCCGACGAACGCGATCCGGTCCCCCCTGTCGATGTCCAGGCTCACGCCGTCGAAGACGCGCAGCGCCCCGTAGCTCTTTTTTATCCCCTTCAGCTCCATGACGACCCGCCCGGACTGGGGAGCCGCGGGGAAGGCGAAGTGTATCCCCCCCTCCTCGTCCTCGATCTCGATCAGCTCGATCTTTTCGAGCTGCTTGATCCGGCTCTGCACCTGCCGGGCCTTCGTGGCCTTGTACCGGAAGCGCTCGATGAACTGTTCCGTCTGCTTGATCTGCTGCTGCTGGTTCCTGTACGCCGCCACCTGCTGCTCCTTCCGCGAGGCTTTCTCGGTGACGTAATAGCTGAAGTTCCCCGCGTATTCCGTGAGCTGCCCCATGCTCAGCTCGTAGGTCTTGGCGGTCATGTTGTCGAGGAACCGGCGGTCGTGCGAGACGATGATCACGGCCCCCTCGTACGAGCGGAGATATTCCTCGAGCCAGCGGAGCGAATCGAGGTCGAGATGGTTCGTGGGCTCGTCAAGGAGGAGGAGCGAAGGCTGCGCCAGCAGGAGCTTCGCCAGGGCGATGCGCATCTGCCAACCGCCCGAGAACTCGTCCGTCTGCCGCGGGAAGTCGGACTCGGAAAACCCGAGCCCGACCAGGACCTTCTCGATCCCCGTTTTGATCCGGAAGGCATCGGAGGCTTCCAGGCGGTGCTGGAGCTCGCCGTAGACTTCGAGGAGCTCCGCGAACTCGGCGGATTCATGGTCGATCTCCCCCATGCGGCGGTGCACCTCGTCCAGGGCCGACTGCGTCCCGATGACGTCGGCGAAGACCGATTCGACTTCGCCGTAGAGCGTCCGCCCCGCCGCGGACATCCCTTCCTGGGGGAGGTAGCCGACGCTCACGTATTTGGCCTTGGCGATCTGCCCGCTGTCGGCCGCCATCTCCCCCACGAGGATCCTCAGGAGCGTGGATTTCCCCGCGCCGTTGGATCCGACGAGGCCGATCCTGTCGTGCGGACCAACGCGGAAGGAGATCTCCCGGAACAGCGGCCTGTCGCCGAACTCCAGGAGAAGGTTGACAGCGGAGATCATGATGCGGGGTGGGGATTACTTGAGGTAGTACTTCAGGGGGTTCGGATCAACGCGGCATTCCTCCGCGATGCGTATCCCCGCGATCCGGTGCTCATCCCGGAGCTTGTAGAGCCGGGGCACCAGCCTGTCGCGCAGCTCGATCGGTGTGAACGGGTTGATGTAGATGCTCGTCCCTCCCTCGAAACCCGCCGGCACGTTGATCCGCCACTTGATCAGGACGTGCCAGGGCATTTTGGTGACGGCGTCCACGGGGGTGTAGTACCATTCCTCGTTGCACGAAATCTGGCTCCCCATCGCCGCATGGATCGCATGGACAAGGTCGCTCATCCCCCTGATTTCATCGTCGGAATGCTCGTAGGGCCTCCCGGCCAGTGACCGGGAATAGACCTCGATCGTGGGCGAGCGGTGGCCGATGCCGGCCCAGGCGATCGCGTGGTCGTTCTCGGCGAATATCAGGTTGTGGTACGCGGCGAAGTTGGCGCCGTATTCGTTGAACACGTTCGGGTCTTCCCGGAGCATGTGCGTCTGCGTCTCGATGGACGCCCCCCATTCGTCGAGCGCGACGACCTGTTTGTGCAGGTGATCGAAGGAAGCGCCGGCGGCGCGCAGCCAGTTCTGGAAGACGCTGATGTACCGGACGTAGCGGTTTGTCTGCGTGATGTCGAGCATCGCATCGACGGTGAAGCGGAAGTAGCGGAAGTGCTCCTCGAGGGACATCTCGCCCGAGGAGAAGAGATCGGCGTCGGTCGCGGCACCTTCCCTGTAGTGGCGCGAAGCGATGATGAGCTCGTGGCCGCCGCCGAAGAACGCGTCGGCGATCGCGAACTTGTCCGCCATCGGCATTTTCTCGAGCTGTTCCTCCGATCGTCCCTCCTGGCGGAGCTTGTAATGGACGATGTCGGTGATGTGCTTCAGTCCGCTCGGGCTGGCAAGGTATTCTTCCTTCCACTTCTGCCTGCCGGCGTTCATCTTGTAGGCGTAGTTCTTCCGCCAGTAGTCCAGCGTGACGATCTCGAACATGTTGCCGACGCGGCGGAACGCCGCTTCGGTCTCGAAATACCGGTCCGGCGAGAGCGCGTCGATTTTGTCCCAGCGCCCGTCCCGCCTGACAAGCCGGGACTTCTCGGGAGGCGTCTCGAAGTAGCGCGGAGGGCAGAAACTGCAGTAGTCTTCCGGGGTGTGCCGTTCGATCGGCCGCGACGGCGCCGCAAGCTCGTTCGTGATCGGACGGCTCTTGCGGCCGGCCACGGCCCACACCTCGGTCCCGGTGAAGGGGTTGACCTGCTTCACCGTGCCGTCCGGCATGATCGTATAGTATCTGTTGGGTTGCATGGCGTTGGCGCCCGGAAAGGGGTCAGTCGTGCGTGGAGCTTCCGCCGGATCCCGTCGCCCCGGCAAGGAGCCCGTCGACCATCGCTGTGCTCCGTCCTTCGGCATAGACGCGGATAAGGGGCTCGGTGCCTGATGCGCGGACGAGCACCCAGCCGCCGTCGACGAAGAGCTTGTGTCCGTCGGTGTCGTTTCTGCCGGTGACGGCGTACGGGCCGATCGCCCTGACCCGGCCCCGGAAGCGTTTCATGACCCGGGCCTTCTCTTTCTCCGAAAGATGCATATCGACGCGCCTGAACTCGTGCACGCCGAATTCATCCATGAGCTCCTGGACAAGCGCCCCGAGCGGCTTTTTCCGCACCGCCATCACCTCGCAGAGCATCAGCCCCAGAAATATCCCGTCGCGCTCGGGCAGGTGCCCCTTGACGGCGAGCCCGCCGCTCTCCTCGCCGCCGATAAGGACGTCGTGCCCGGTCATGTACTGACAGATGTGCTTGAACCCTACGGGGGTCTCGACAAGCTTCAGCCCGTACTTCGCGCACTGCGCGTCCACCATCTGCGTGACCGAGAGAGACTTGACGACCTCCCCGGTCATCTTCTTCTGCTCGACGAGGTACTTCAGGAGGAGCGAAAATATCCTGTGCGAGTCGACGAAGTTCCCCTTCTCGTCAACGGCCCCGATCCTGTCCGCGTCCCCGTCGGTGGCGATGCCGATGTCGTACGGCCCGGCCTTCACCCCGGCGATCAGCTCCCCGAGATTCTGTGCCAGGGGCTCCGGGTTGGTCCCTGCGAACGACGGGTTGAAGATCTCGTGGATCTGCCTGACGCCCGGAAGGACTTCATCGAGAACCTTCTGCCCGGCGCCGTACATGACGTCGTAGAGCACCCGGATGCCGGACCGCCGGATGAGGTCCAGATCGATCTTCGTGGCAAGATCGTCCAGGTACCGCTGTTTCATCGCGATCGGCGTGATTTTTCCCTTCGCGATTAGCTCCGCGAGCGTCCGCCCCCGCGCCGGGAGCTTCTTCAGCTTCATCACGCGCGCAAGCTCCTTTTCCACATTCGCGATCATTGCGGGATGGGCCGGGCCGCCGAACTCCCCCTTGATCTTGAATCCGTTGTACCGCGCCGGGTTGTGGCTCGCGGTGATCACGATCCCCCCCGCCGCGTTTTCCATGAGCGTCAGCAGGGAGACCATCGGCGTGCTGACAATGCTGTCGGCAAGCTTGACGGCAATACCGGCGTTCGCCATGACCGCGGCGGAGAGTTCGGCGAACTCCCGCGACATGAACCGCGCATCGTACCCGATGACGATCCCGTTCCTCCGCTTCTTATGCGAGGCGAAGAAACGCGCCGCGGCAAGAGCCACTTTTTCCAGGTTGGCGAACGTGTAATCGTCTGCGATCACACCCCGCCACCCGTCAGTGCCGAACTTGATTGTCTGGGTCATGGGAACGCCTGCATTGCCTGTGAGTTGAGGTCGTTACTTCCTGCCGAATGCGGCGAGCCCCGCGTAGTGCCCCGTGTCCCCGAGCTCCTCCTCGATCCGCATCAGCTGGTTGTACTTGGCGATCCGGTCCGTCCTGCTCGCCGATCCTGTCTTGATCTGGCCGGTGTTTGCGGCGACCGCGACGTCGGCGATCGTGGCATCTTCGGTCTCCCCGGAGCGGTGGCTGATGACGCACGTGTACCCGGCGCATTTCGCCATCTCGATCGCATCGAACGTCTCGGTGAGCGTCCCGATCTGGTTGAGCTTGATGAGGATCGAGTTGGCGACCCCCATGTCGATCCCCTTCTTCAGGAACTCGGTGTTCGTGACGAACACGTCGTCGCCGACGAGCTGGATCTTCTTGCCGAGCGTGTCGGTCATGAGCTTCCAGCCGGTCCAGTCGTTTTCCGCCATCCCGTCCTCGATGGAGATGATCGGGTACTGGTTGACCCAGTTCTCGTAGAACTTGACCATCTGGTCGGGGGTCTTGGCGGACTTGTCGGATTTGCTGAAGACGTACTTGCCGTTATCGAAGAACTCGCTCGAGGCGGGGTCGAGCGCAAGGAAGACGTCCTTCCCCGGCGCGTACCCGGCTTTCGTGATAGCCTCCAGGATGACCTCGACCGCCTCCTCGTTCGACTTGAGGTTGGGCGCGAATCCGCCCTCGTCGCCGACGGCGGTGTTGTACCCCTTCTTCTTCAGAACCCCCTTGAGCGAGTGGAAGACCTCGGCCCCCGCCCGGAGGGCCTCGGCGAATGTCGGGGGGGATACGGGGACGATCATGAACTCCTGTATGTCGACGTTGTTGTCGGCGTGGCTCCCCCCGTTGAGTATGTTCATCATGGGGACGGGGAGCGTCCTGGCATTCGTCCCGCCGATGTACCGGTAGAGGGGGATTTTCAGCGAGATGGCCGAGGCTTTCGCGGCGGCAAGAGAGACGCCGAGTATCGCGTTCGCCCCGAGTTTCGCCTTCGTGGGGGTCCCGTCCAGCCGGATCATCAGCGCATCGATCTCCGCTTGCTCCAGCGCATCGTACCCGGTCAGCTCTTCGGCGATCGTGTTGTTGACATGCTCGACGGCGTTCAGGACACCCTTGCCGTTGTAACGCGACTTGTCGCCGTCGCGGAGCTCGACCGCTTCGTGCTCTCCTGTGGAGGCGCCGCTGGGGACCGCGGCACGCCCCATGCAGCCGTTTTCGAGCGTGACGTCGACTTCAATCGTGGGATTTCCGCGCGAGTCCAGGATTTCGCGCGCAACAATGTCCGCAATAAGTGTACTCATGGAACTCTCCTTGTTCGTGGCAAAGTGTTTCAGCCTGATAACTACGTCAAAAATGGAGAGAAAATCAACGTGCGACGGCCCGCTCCACGGCGGCGAAAACGTCGGCCACGGGGAGCAGTTTCATGCATTCCATGTAACCTTCGCCCGTCCTGTTGCAGAAATCGAGGTGGCAGGGGTGGCAGGAAACGTCCCTGCGAAGGGGCGTGTGCCCGCGTGCGGCATCGTAGGGGAACCAGATGGACTCTTCTCCCGGCCCGAAGAGGCCGATCGTGGGGACCCCGAGCGCCGCGGCGATGTGCATGGGTCCCGCATCGTTGGCGATGAAGACTCGGCACTGCGCGATGACTGCGGCAAGCTGGCGGAGCGGCAGGACGTTCAGCCGCGTGGGAGCCGAGACAGCGTGCCGGTCGACGGCGGCAACCGCATCTCCGTCCCCCGGACCGGAGGTGATGATCACGTGAGCGCCGAGCTTCGAACGGAGCATGTCCGCAAGAGCGGCAAACCTCTCGGGGAGCCATTTTTTTGCGGGCCAGGTCGCCCCGGGGTGCATGCCGATCAGGGGGCGCGCCCCGTCCAGCGGTCTGCCGTCCCCGCAGGCCCAGCGGAGGTACGAACGGGCATCCCGCTTCTCATCCGCCGTGAGAAAGAGTTCGGGCTCGCGCGCCACGGGGGGGATCCCCGCCGCCGCGATATACCGGTTGTGAAACTCGACGGCTGTCTTCGGCTTCCCGTCATCCTCGACCCGCACCGTGTAGAGCCGGCCCCTCTCCCGTTTGTCCGGTCCGACACGGACGCGCGCGCCGGAGAGCCGCGTCAGCAGCGCGCTCCGCGGATTTCCGAACAGGTCGACGGCAAGGTCGAACCGCTTAGTCTTGAGTATCCATCCAACGCGCGCCTGTTCGAGTAACCCGGGACGGCCGTAATCGTACGGGATGATCTCGTCGAGGAACGGATTCTCTTCAAGAAGCGCAACCGCACCCCGCTCACCCATGTACGCGATGTAGGCATCGGGGCACGCCGCGCGGACGCTCCTGATCACCGGCGTCGTCAGGACGATGTCGCCGATGAACCGGAGCCTGGTAATGAGTATCCGCCTGTAGGGGATCGCCGGTTCAGTAGCCATGCTC
>DATJPH010000082.1:0-5465 GCA_035506475.1 Bacteroidota bacterium
AACGGCTCGAAAATATGCGCTTTGACCTCTTCACTCATCCCGATCCCGGTGTCGCTGACGGCCAGGCGGATCAGCCCTTCACCTGACCGGAGATCGAGGGAAAGCGTCCCTCCCCCACCACCACCTCCTCCTGCGCCCCGATCCGCAGTACCCGACATCGCCTCGATGGCGTTCACCATGAGTACGATAAGCACCTGCTGGAGCTGGTCCGGGTCGCACTCCAGGAGGTCGTCCCCCGACCGTGAGGTCACGATCTCCACATCGTGCATCCGGGCGTGATGATTCATCAGGAGGATGCACCGTTCGATGACCTCGGCAAGGTGCACGGGCTGGAACGACACCCCCCGCTGACGTGCGAACACGAGAAGGTTCTTGACGATGTTGCCGCACCTGAGCGCTTCGTCCGCCATCAGCTTGAGGTCGTCGGCGTACGGTTTGGCCTCCTCGGGGGGAAGGGCCGATCGCTGCACCCGCCGGATCAGGAGCCGGGCAAACGTGAGAATGCCTTCGAGCGGATTGTTCAATTCGTGCGCCACGCTGGATGCCAGGTTCCCCAGCGAGGCCATCTTTTCGACACCCACCATCTGGCGGTGTGCGCGCTCCAGATCGGCGGTCTTCTCGCGGACCTTCTGCTCGAGCGTCTGTGACCAGGCCGTTACCTCGGCGCGAGCGCGTGCGAGCTCCTGCGTCATGCTGTTAAACGTCTGTGCCAGCCTCCCCAGCTCGTCGTGCGACGTGGCAGGCAGGTGCTGGGTGAGGTCTCCGGAGGACACCATCTGCATGCCGCGCATCAGCTTTTTGACCGGACGCCGCACGACAAACCAGATGAACCCCCCCGAAATCAGACCGACAACAAGAACCGCGGCCACCGACGCATACAGGAGCTCCCGCCTGGCCTCCGCAAGCCGGAGGTCCGCCTGCGCGAGCGACATCTTCACATCGAGGACGCCGAGGATCGTCCGGGAGGTCGGGTGCGCGTGGCAGTCGGCCCCCGCGCACTGTTCTTCATTGCGGATCGGCGTGATCAGACCGAGGACCCGGTGCCCGTCCGGTGCGGTGAATATGCGCGCGAGCTCGGCCGAGGCCGGATGGGGGTTCTCCAGGCCGGCGCCGGAGTGACAGCTCACGCATGCTTCCGCGTTTCTGTCAACCCTGGAATGCGCTTCCGAAGGGATCGTGCTGTAGGAGATTTCCCCGGTCTTGTTGTACACCCGGATCCCCTCAATGCCCGGCTCGCCCGACATCTCCGCGATGATCCCGTCGACGTCGGCGTTCCGGTTGTACATCATGCTGTGCCTTGTCGCGCGCCGGATCATTTCGCTCACGCGGACCGCGCTCGTCTGCACGTTTTCCATGAGGCTCGATTCCTGGACGCGCAGGACGGCAAACGTCAGCAGCGCGAGCACAAGCGTCTGGACGGAGATGATCAGCAGAAACAGCCTGAATGCAACAGTATGTAGTATTTTCATCGCAATCAGGAAAAGGTCATAAATCATGCCACCCGGTGGGCATCGCGCCTGAGCAAATTATCAGATATTACGAAGGGGGCGTTCCCCGCTCCTTCTGTATGGCCAGCGGGATTCCCACGCCTAGGAAGGAGTGTTGCATTTATGAACATAAGAACAGGCGCCCCGCAATATGCGGGACGCCTGCAGGCTGCGGACATTGCCGGCGCCTATTTCATCGGGGCCGGAACAAGCACGGAAGGGGTCTCTTCCCCCGCCGTGTGCGAGTCGTGGGGGGTCTCACCGAAGACGTTGAAATAGCGCGCGACAAAGGCAAACGCGGTGAATCCGAACGCCGCGAGGCCGAGCGTGACGCTGAATTCCTGCACCGAGGGGACGTAGAGCCTGTCCGGCCAGTGTTCCATGCTCGTAATCGCCGTGTTCATCCTGTGCGCGACAAAACCGAGAAGGACGAGAACGGCTGAATAGAAGAGTCCCCTCCTGCTCGCACGGACCCGGGGAACAAGGAGGAGACAGAACGGCAGGACGACGCCGAGGAGTATCTCGACGAGGAACATGGCGCTCTGGTAGGTGGGTGTGAACACGTACCTGAGGGCGTCACGGCTCATCAGGTCCTGTATGCGGACGGTGAAATAGAGCGCGAGGACCACGACGATGACGCGGGCGAGCTCGGAGAGCAACGGGAGCTCCACTTCACGCCCGAACGCGCGCGATGAAAGGAACGACTCGACGATCGTCATGGCAAGCCCGGCCGCAACGCACGAGATGATGAAGAGGAACGGAATGATGTTTGAATACCAGAGCGGATGCATGCGCCCCGGGATGATAAGGAAGAGGGAGCCCAGGGACGATTGGTGGAGCGTCGAGAGTATCACTCCCAGTATGACGAGGGGGATCGTGATCGCCTTCACGACCTTCAGCAGGCGATGGAGCTTGAAGCGTTCAAGGACGACGGGGCTGAACTCAAGCGCGAGCACCGTCGTGTACAGCATCACGCACCATGCGACTTCGAACATCACCGAGTGCGGGTTCCACATGATGATCGCGTGCCAGATCGCCCAGGGTCGTCCCAGGTCGACCATGAGCCCGGCGATGACGAGCAGGTAGCCGAGGAACGCCGTCAGTATTGTCGGCCGGAGTATCGGCCTGAAGCGTTCGAGGCCGAAGATATAGACCGTCGCCGCAATTGTGAAGCCGCCCGCGGCCAGACCGACGCCGACGAGTATATCGAAACCGATCCAGATGCCCCACGGGAACGTATCTTTCAGGTTCGTCGTGGCTCCCAGGCCAAGCGCATAGCGCTGGACCGCGGCCGCAAACCCGAGCGCCATCAGCACGATCGCGACGGCCTTCCAGAATGTCAGCTTGAACAATCCCTTGAAATTCATCGTTTTCACCCCTTCCGGTCTTCTGTGATTGCCCTGCGGCGTTCCTCCGCTTCAAAGCGCGCGACCTCGGTACGCCTGGCCGTGATCCAGTTGATCCCGAAGAGGACGACCCCGGCCGCGACGGCGTACTTCGGGACCTGCGAAAGGACCCGCCAGGAGAGATCCGGAATCGGTTCCTTCGGGACGTTCATCGGGAACCCCAGCTTCTCAAACGGGATCCCCGACAGGAAGAGCACGGATGTGCCCCCCGCCTCGCTCAGGCCGTAGACGTAGTCAACGTAAGTTCCCGGATTTGCGTCGATCCTGGAACGGGCTTCCCTGACGAGGTCGTCCCGTTCCCCGAAGAGCGTCGCGCCCGTCGGGCACGCCTCGGCGCAGGCGGTCTGTCCTCCTCCCGCGACGCGTTCATAGCACATCCGGCACTTCTGGATCTTCGGCGCAAGGCTTCCCCATTCGTACCTCGGCACTTCGAACGGGCACGCCTGCATGCAGTACCGGCAGCCGATGCATTTCGATTCGTCGTACAGGACCGCCCCGGTTTCGGTCTTCGTGAACGCGCCGACAAGGCAGGCAGAGACGCAGGTCGGCTCGTTGCAGTGCATGCAGAGCCTTCTCACGAACACGGTCTCATCATTGAAGCTCTTCAAATACGTGAAGTGCGTCGCGGACAGATCGGTGGCGGGTTCCTGCGGAAGGTGATTCGCCTCCGCGCAGGCCCGTTCGCACTCATGACAGCCGACACACTTCGTGATATCGATCAGCAGACCCTTCGATTTTGACATGACCCGGCTCCCCCCTCTCAGTGTGTTCCCGGTTCTTGGATTGTGGTGAACCGGCGCTCGAACTCCGTCCACGCGGCGGCATCGCAACCGAGCAGCGCTCCTTCGACCGGTTCCCCGCCGTCCTGCAGCGTCGCGAGCGAGGCGCGGGGTGCGGCACCCGCGAGGAACTCTTTCGCCATGGACATCTGCGCCCGGAGCCATTCGCCCGGTGCGCCGGGGGCGAACGAAGACGGTGCGGCGAGGCGGGAGGGATCCGGCGAGATCCTCAGAAGCCATCCGGCCCCGTAGGGATCGCGGCGCGCAAGAGACGGGTTCTGCAGGATGTCGGTGTTGACCTCGAGGATGCGTCCTGCCACCGGGGAAGCCAGCCGGATGCGCCGCCGGCCGTGCGCGAACGCCATATCAGCGTGCGCGGGAGCGACAATCGTCCCCGCATTCGGGAGAATCACGGACTCTACCGCGCCCAGAAGACGCGCAAGGAATTCGTCGGTCCCGATCACCGCGACCCCCTTCTCCATCTTCATCCATGTGTGGTTCAGCGCCAGGCGGATCCCCTCGGGGGGATCGGCAAGCGCCGTCGCCGGGCGCCGGACAGCGCGCAGTTCCCGGGCAGAGCGCACCGAGCGGAGGATCTTGTCGGCGGCCAGGAATGTCACGATCATGCAGAGCATCAGCATCACGGTCATTGTCGTATCTCCGGTCAGTGTTGAGGTGTTGTTTGGTCCACAAGGAAAAACTCGCTTACAAGCCGTCCCCATTCCTGATCGGAACAGCGGTCCGCCAGGTTGTTGAGCATGACGCCGCCGTCCTGGTACATGAGGGCGGGAGTACCCGAAAAGAACCTGGCAAGCTGTGCCCGCGCCCCGTCGAGCCACTGCTGCGCGGACTTTCCCGTCATGAGGTTGTGAAGCTGTGAGGAGAGCCGCCGCGGACGGATCCGGATCAGCCAGCCGTCGCCGTACGGCGAGGTATTCACGAGGGCGGGGTTCGCCGCCACCATCTCGTTCTTTTCAATGACCCGGCCGCTCACGGGGCAGACCATCGGGATCTCACGCGAACCATGCCGGACTTTCCAGGCCACCCTCCCCTGCTCGACAGATTTGAGCAGACGGGGGAGATCGAGTCCTTCGACATTCCCTATAAGGGACTGGGCAAAGTCGTCGATGCCGACAAGAACGTCACCGTCCTCTGTCTCGCGCACCCACGTGTGTCCGGGGTGGATGAACCGCTTGACGATCACGGGGGGGGGATTCGTCGCATGCACCCTTGAGCGTCGGATCAGACCGACGATCATCAGGACGATCACTGTGGTCAATGCGAGTATTGCTGACATGGCTGGTTCCTTTCCGGATGTTTCCTGCTTTTCACTCTTCTCCTCCCGTATCAGCATTCATGCCATCTTTCGATGAGCAGATGTGATGAATTTCTCTACCTGGGAAGTTCCGGGATTGTAACGTGTTAGGAGAGCATACTGCTGAACGGCCTCAGATTCGTGAGTTTCCTGAAGGGAGATCGAGTTGCATAATTAAACATACCTCCGGTCGCGAAGTCATAAGAATTCTTGTAATACACTGCAGCATCGGCAGTTACACCTGATGTAGAGAATCACAATAGCAGTGTTGCAATCGGCAACTGGATGTTGAAAGATTCAATGAAGGAAAAATATGTCATTCCTCTAATTGATCGGTCTCGGCCGACATGCATGTGTTCGGGTGAAGCGGAGTATGTCCCAAAATCTCAAATCCGTTTCTAAATTTGGGAATAGGTTCACGGCGGGGAGAGCCGGGCGATCTTCCCCCTTTGCGGATCCGGGATGAAAGTCGAGTTTA
>DATJPH010000083.1:0-2848 GCA_035506475.1 Bacteroidota bacterium
GACGCGTTCAGCGCGATATGCCATGCGTCGGTGATGTTGAAATGGTCCCAGCTCCGCCATTGGAAGACGACCTGCTTGCTCTGGTCGAGCTCCTGTATGACCAGGCCGATCACCCTGGCGGCGTGGCTTCCCCCGGGGACGACTCCCGACATATCGATGACCTCAGGGTCCGTCCCCAGGAACATCGCATGGCCGTCCGGCAGGAGGATGAAGTCGTGCGGGTCGGTAATGTACCCGTTGCCGCACTTGAAGCTGTCGATCACCGTATAGGTGTCGTCCATTTCCTTGAAGAACCCGAAGCCGTCCTGGCCGTAATAGTAGGTGGAGTATCCGTTCGGCTGCGGCTTGAAATCGTAGCAGTCGACATCCATCTCCCTGGCAAACACCGGCGTCCCGTCATTGGTGAGTATGAGAAGATATTGAACCGTATAATTATTCCAGTACAGGTTGGAAAGATACAGCTCTCCTGTCGAAGGCTGACCCGGAAACAAAACGTGGACAGCCGGAGGGGAGGGGTCCCCTGGTGCCGGGGCGGAAACGGCGGCGAGCGGGGCTCGCACGGGGAGCAGCACACGGGGGATACCGGATCCCATCAACCTCTCCCGGAGGCCGGGCATGGACGTCCCCGGTGTGCCCGTCCGAAATGACCACGCATGAGGGACTCCCCCCGGGAGGGGATATGTCACGATGTCCGTGTCCAGATCGACAGTGACTTCTTCTTCAGGGAAAAACGGGTTCTGGGGGCGGCATATCACTGTGCGGTCGTCGTCTGAGACCGTTGCGGTGAAACCGTGCACACCGCTTTTGGAGCCCGTGATCCTCCTGACGAACCGGGAAGCATCGCCGGGCCAAACCGGGCTAACCGCCCTCATGATGATCGTCTCGGCGGCGTGGACGTACATTGCGCCCTGAACCGGGGAGACGTAAACGAGCGAGTAGCGACGGGTTCGACCGTAGAGCGCACCACCGCCGGGGTGCACACAGAGGAGGCCGAAGAGGATACACGCGGCGTAATAACGCCCTGCTACGGGATAGATGCTCATGTCCGGAGGAGGATGTGGATCCAGTGGTGCACCTGGGTAACGGGGGGGGCCAGGTCCATGCCATTCGACAACGAGAGGCCGGATTTGGTTTACTGACGAGAGAGTATGAGTTTGCAGATGTTCACCTGACATGTTATGTTAGAATGGCGGGGAGGAAGAACCATGAAACGCCTTATGCTGACTTTGAGTGTCATCCTGCTCTGCGGCTGCAGTGACTTCCACCCCACCGGACCGATCACCCCGACCGGCCTCATTTCGGTGAATGTCCACTGGGGCGACCAGGGGGTCCCGGGGATCCCGGTCGTGCTTCTTCAGACAGGCGATTCGCTCCAGACGGGATCCAACGGGATGGCGATATTCCCGGTCAGAAGCGGTCATTACGTGGTCCGTGTCTACGGGATCAACAGGGGAGGACCGGTTCTCATCAGCTCAGATTACAGCGTCGACGCAAAAGAGGGAGAGGTTGCCATGGTCGATATCGTCGACTGCCTGCCGTGTCTATAAGAGCACCGGGTTGCTTCGCTTCGCTCGCACTCACGATCGCGGTGCTCCCCCAGATTGTCCTGGCCGGTCCTCCGTTCAAGACCGACGACCCCCAGCCTGTTGATTTCCGGCACTGGGAATTCTACCTGGCATCCGTCCAATCGTTCGCCAGGCACGAAACGGACGCCACGCTCCCCCATATCGAAGTCAATTTCGGCGCATTCCAGAACGTGCAGCTTCACATCGTCGCTCCCATGGGATTTGTCCGCTCGGGGGACGGGAAATCGTACGGCTATTCGGACACGGAGCTCGGCGTGAAGTACAGGTTCCTGGATGAAACCGACGTCGCACCGCAGGTCGGCGTATTCCCCCTTGTCGAGCTGCCCACAGGTGACGCCTCAAGGCAGCTCGGCACCGGGAGCCTCCAGGCATACCTGCCGGTCTGGATACAGAAGAGCTGGGGAAAACTCACAACGTACGGCGGGGCGGGATACTGGATAAAACCGGGGACGGGGAACAGGAACTGGCTCTTCGCAGGATGGGAGGCGCAGTACGATTTCTCAAGCACGGTCACGATCGGAGGGGAGCTGTTCTACCAGACCGCCGACACACAGGACGGAAGGTCCGGGTCCGGGTTCGATATCGGAGGGTTTATCAACCTGAGCGAAAACCACCACATCCTCATCTCCCTGGGACAGACGTTCGAGGGGGAGAACGTCGTTTCGGGGTACCTGGGATACCAATACACTATCTGATTGTTGTGCAGGAGGAAGGCGAGGGGAGGGGAACTGATGGCCGTGAGGGCGAAGAAGACCATTCTTATCGTCGAAGACGACAAGATCGAGGCGATGACCGAGGCGGCAATTATCAGTCAATTCGGGTACAACGTCATCACAGCCGGCTCCGGCGAGGAAGCGATCCCCCTGGTGCTCGGCCGGCCCGATATCGACATGATCCTCATGGACATCGAGCTCGGGGGGGGGATAGACGGCGGCCAGTGCGCCAGGAGAATCCTGGAGAAGCGCCCGCTCCCCATCGTATTCCTCACATCGCATGCGGAACAGGAGGCTGTGGAGAAGGTCCGCGGTGTCACCCGCTACGGGTATACGTTCAAGCACTCCGGGGAGGCTGTTCTTCAATCCTCAATCGAGATGGCGTTCGACCTCTTCGAGGCGCGCGAGAACCTGGCGAACGAGATCGAGGAGCGTAAGATTGTCGAACGGACCATGAAGGATGAGTCAAGACGCAGACAGGTACTGTTCGATGAAGCGCCGGACGGCATACTGATTATCGATCCGGCGACTGCGCGGTTCCTCGAATTC
>DATJPH010000084.1:0-4685 GCA_035506475.1 Bacteroidota bacterium
CAGGACACGCTTGTTTCGCTTTCGCGGGGTGCGTGCCCTGTACCAGGAAAGGAACGTCCCCAGGCGGATGCACCCACCCCGCGAAAGCGAAACAAGCGTGTCCTGGGCGGAAGCCTCGAGGCGTGCAACGGCTCGGGAGGAATCGCCGGGGAGCCGCCCGGCGATATCCCAGCGGGCGTAGCGTTCGGGCCTGGCCCAGATCCTCATCAGCCATGATTCAAGAACGTTGAACGTCTCCCGCACGATGACGGGGTTCTGCGAGAGCATCATCTTCCGCACGTAGATGTCGGAGAGGCTGTCCGATTTCTCCTCGGTGAGCGCCCTGCGGGCCTCGTCCTCCTGCTTTTCGGATTCCGTGGCGCTCATCGTGACGTCACGCCAGCCGCTGTCGATCTTCACGACGTACCAGCCGTCCGGGCCTTTCACCGGGGAAGAGCACTCCCCCTGGCGGAGCGTGTCGGCAACGGCCGCAAGGAGCGGGCTGGCGCGGCGGAGCCCGAAGAGCGTTGTCGTTCTCGCGCGGTCGTCCTTCTTCACGGGCCCGATGAGCTGCCGGGCATAGAGCGTATCAAAGGGGACCCCGTGGCGGAGCGCGCTCTCGAGCGCGGATGCCGCCTCTGCGCCGGATGTGAAGATCCACCGCAGCGCATAATGGATCGTCCCCTGGCGCATCCCCTCCGCGATCTCGCGCCCGCTCAGCTTCACGCGGCTCAGGACGTCGTCCTTGAAAAGCTCCTCGGTTGCCATGTCTCCCGCAAGCTCCTCGAGCGGCTTCAGGATACGGGCCGATTTCTGGAGGCCGCGATCCCGGGCATCGAGCGCAAGGAGTTTCTCGTTGATCATGAAATCGAGATAGCGCCTCCGCGAGTCCTTCTGGCGTTTCGTGAATGCCGGGCCGAATTCGTAGCTGAGGAGGAATTCCTGGGCAGTGATCCTGACGTCCCCGACGGTGGCAACGACCCGCGTGAAGTTCGCCGGATCAGTGACGGGGAAATGCCGGTTCACCTCACCCTGGGAGAAGGCACACTGTGCGAGGGCGGCGGCGACGGCGGTGAGGACCGGAACGGACCGCGGCACGTGGTTCCGGCGGGGACAGCGAAAGTGTGTCGGCACGGCTCAAAACCTTGCGGACAGAGAGAAGACGTTGATGTTCGAGAGTCTTCCCATATCGCGGAACGCGTAGTCAAACCTGACGATGGTGCTGCTGCTCAGGAAACTGCTTGACGAGAGCCCGAACCCGAATGAGAGCCCCCCCTCCCTGTCGTGGAGCCCCAGGGAATTGTACCCTCCCCTGAGAAAGAGTATGTCCTGGAAGGCGAACTCCGCGCCCACGTTCACGCTTTCGTAGTTATCGTTCGGGTGGAGCGCATCGGCCGACACCGTCAGCCGGTAGTTATCAGTCTTCAGAGGGCTCGTGGAGATGCCGATCTGGAAAAGCAGGGGAAGGTCCCACGAATCCATCTCGATATCCTGCGGTATCTGGCTGTTCGTTCCCTGCTTCGTGGGATCCAGCATGCCGAACTCGCGGGCGTCGCGGCCCGACATCTTCATCGGCGTGCCGAAATTCGTAAGCGATGCGCCGATCGTCAGTCCGCCGATCAGGTCAGTCCTGAATATCGTCCCGACATCGAGCGCGAACGCACTGGCGCTCTCGTGCCAGATCGTCTGCTGGATATATTTCGCGTTGAAGCCGATCGTGAACCGGTCTGTCAGGCGGTGTGCGTACGAGAGGCCGACGGCAAGGTCCCCCGCACTGAAATACTCCCCGGTCCCTTCCGGCTTTTCCACCGTCGTCACCTTCATGTCGTCCATGGAGAGGGACGTGACGTTGACGCCCAGCGTGCCGAAATCCTCCAGGGGGAGGACGAACGCCGCGTAGTCGAACCTGGTGTCCGCGATCCAGTTCGTGTGCATGGCCAGGACCTCAGTCTGGGGGAGCCACGCGCTCCCGGCCGGGTTCCAGTAGAGCGAAGTCGCGTCGTTCGCCAGGCTCACGAACGCGCTCCCCATCGCCACGGCGGAGGCGCCGACGGGGATCTCCAGGAACGTGGCCGCCACGGTCCCGGTTTTCGACACACCCTGTCCCAGAAGGAGGCCCGGGGTGATGCACCCGGCCGCCACGAGGCAACGCAGGATTGTTTTCATAGGAAAAGCATCCGGTAGATTCTGATCGTTATTTCACAACCGCGAACCTGCTCACATATGTGCCGACCCCGGGAGCGTCCACATGGTAAACGTAGATGCCGAACGCGATGTTCATCCCGTCCCGCGAAACCAGGTTCCACGGCTCCTGCCCGTCGTCGATGCCCGACTGGTGATGCAGCGTCTGGACGAGGTGGCCGCTCACCGTGTAGATCCGGATCGTGCATTCATGCGGGAGGTGGGTGAAGTAGATAAGACGGTCCCCCCGCCCGACACTGAGCGGCTGCGGCTCCCAGGAGGCCCCACCGACGTACGGGTTCGGCACCACCAGGATTCTGCTCAGGTCGCTCTTCGCCTTTGCCGCGTCCAGGACCGGGGACTGCGTTGAGAACCGCACGGTCTCTCCGGTGCGGTACGGCTTCGTCGTCGCGATATGGTAGACATCACCCGGCTTCGGCAGTATCTGTTTCGACGGTGCGATCGACGTATCCTGCAGAAGTGTCAGCGACCAGGACTTGTTCGAGGTTATAAAGTCCGCACCGGGGAGGTTCGCCGAATCCCCGCAGACCATGAACACCGCATCACCCGCGTTGAAGAGGCCGTCGTTGTTGTTGTCGAAGAATATGAACTGCGCGTGGTCGATCCCTTCCGTCACGTTCCGGACAACGATGTTCGACTGGATGCCGGTTGTCGAGAAGGAGCTCGAGGGGAACGAAATGTCCCCCTGACCGGGGGCCGTAAACGTGATGTCGAAATCCGACGGGAGGTTGACGCGCCGGGAGACGAGGCCCTGGCCGAAGTTCGCGCCGGTGTTAAACCCCGCCTGGGCCACCAGGTTGGACTTGCCGATCTTCCAGCCCGTGCTGTCGGGATTGATCGCAACGGTCTGCGCATTGTTAATCTGCACGTCAAACCCCTGCATCACGGTGGTGACGTCCTGCGACGTCTTCAGCCGGACCATGTTCAGGAGCGTATCCTTCGCGCTCACGTCGACCAGCGTGTAGTACGGATTCGGGTTGTTGTGGAATGCCGTCGAATCGGTGAACGTCAGGATGTAGTTGTGGTTGTTGCTTATCGAATCCGGGTCGATGAGCTGTACCTGAACGTTCCCGCTGGCCGGACCGCTCGCCACGGCCGTGATCTTCCCCGGGACGTACCCGGCGGAGGCGGCGTGCGGGATCACGATCGCTGTGTTCACGTCGGTTTTCGCCGTCCCGTTGATGTCGACCTTGATGATACTTGTGCATTCCGACGGGGGAATGCCGATGAACTGGCCCGTCACCGTCGTTGTCGTGAAGCCCTGGTCATACGAGCAGACGGCGTAATAGTACTTCTGCCCGTTCTGGACCGTCGTATCGATGAACGAATGCTGGAGCCCGCTGTCGTTCCCCAGGTAGAAATGGGCACCGTTGACGTCGATCGGGTGGAGCCCGACGACACCGTCCACGAGGTCGAACTGCGCTATCGGCTGCCTGAACGTCGGCTTGCCGTATGCGTCGGTGATGACCTGCTCGGAGAGGAAGTTCGATTCCGTGCTCCGGTAGACCCTGTACCCCTCGAAATTATACTTCTGATAGAAGGCGTCGAACGTCTGCTCCGCCCGGGAGTCCCAGTAGAGCGTGACGCGGCCGTCGCCCACGACGGCCTTCACCATCGGCTTTGCCGGGGGCTTGGCAAAGCGGTACGATGCGTTGTAGATCTGCTGGACCGTCCGCTTCCTCCGGAAGAGGTCGTCCGTATCAATCCCGAATATCAGCGCCATGGAGAAGCGCTCCGTCTGGCCCGTGAGCTGGGGCTGGCCGGTCGTCGCGGCGTACTTGGTCCTCCCGTAGAGGTGGAAGACGAAGCTCGAGAACCAGTTTCCCAGATTCACGTTCTGGAGCGACGGCTGCTGGTCAGGGGGGGCCGGCAGCGTGGTGAACAGCGTCCAGTTCCGCGGGTCGTTGTTCAAATCCGTGTAATGCACCGCCTGGATCAGGAACCCCGTCAGGCCGAGCTGGTCCGACTCATCTTTGTCCAGTATGCCAAAATTCGGTTCTCCCTGGTCCGGCTTCCCGTTTCCCTCGGTCCCGTCCGGATCGGGCCCGGGGTATCCCGGATCGAGCGGTCCGAGCCCGTCGCTCCCGACGTCGTCGTTCAAGGGTTCACCCGGATCCCACTTCCCGTTGTGGTTGAGATCCTTGTACCCCACCCAGTTGCAGTTCTCGTCCGCATCCCAGTGAGGCGCCCACGGGTAATTATAAAACGCCCTGAATTTCGCGGTGTCTGTCTGGACGTCCCGGAGGAAGGGGTCATGGAACGGGTCGTTGATGAACACTTTCGCGGTGTTGTCGCGTCTTTCGTCGGTGAGGCCGTCCTGATCGTTGTCGATGTTGTCGTCCGATATACCCGGACTTTCAAGGAAGGCGTAGCCCGCGTAGCCCACCGGGCTCCAGTGGCCGGGGCTCCCGTACGACACCGTCGACCATGCATACGATATGTTGAGGAGCTTGTTGTAGCTCCCCGCGTTGTTCGACGAGTTGTCGTGCCCCCCGATCCCCCAG
>DATJPH010000085.1:0-6767 GCA_035506475.1 Bacteroidota bacterium
TGGTGGTGGATCAGCTTCCAGTCTTTCCCGTCGTGCTCGAATATGTTCGTCGCCATGACCGAGCCGGTGTTCGCGAGCTTCCCTGACTTGTAGAGGACCTCTTCCTGCAGGACGACGATGCCGATATTTCCGTGGACCTCCGCGCGAACGTTGCGGAGCGTGACCTTCATCTGCACGTCTCCCTCGAATATCCGCTGCCAGCTCTCCAGCACCGCCTGTCGGCCGTCGACGATGTTCCAACCGGGGTGTATGCACCGCACCGGGGCCGCGTCGGACCAGATCTCCTCCATCATCTCGATGCTTGAGCGTTCGAACGCTTCGTAGAACCTCGCATTCTGGTGCAGCAGCGCGTCTTTGCGTGTCATCCGCCCCGATTCCGTCTTGAATGAGAGAAATATATCCAAATTCTCTCCGAACTACAACGAACCGGGGGGCCCGAGGACGCGTTCTCCGTGTTGCTCTTTTAGCCCCAAAAGCGTATCTTAGCTAGACTTGGCGGGATAGCTCAGCTGGTTAGAGCAATGGAATCATAATCCATGTGTCGGGGGTTCGAATCCCTCTCCCGCTACCAAGGTCCAACGGTGCCGCCATGGTCTCCCCGAATACCTTTTCCGCCAGATTCAGGGAATTCAGCCGCACGAACGGGCTGTTCGGAGAGAAGGATACGATCCTTGTGGCGGTGAGCGGGGGCGTCGATTCGATGGTCCTCCTTGACCTGCTCGTGAAGGAGCAGGGGCTGAGCGTTATCGCCGGCCATTTCAACCACGGACTTCGCGGCGCGGAATCCGACGGGGACGAGAGGTTTGTCGCCCAGAGGGCGCGCATGTACGGTATCCCGTTTCATGCGGGGAGGGGCGACACCGGGGGCGAAGCGGCGAAGCGTGGGGTCGGGATCCAGGAGGCGGCGCGCGATCTCCGGTACGATTTTCTCCTCCGGCTCCGCGCGACAACCGGTGCGGCGCGCATCGCGACCGCCCATCATGCGGACGATAACGCAGAGACCATCCTCCTCCACCTCTTCCGCGGCACGGGGGTCCAGGGGATGACGGGCATCCCCGTGGCACGGGACGGTATCATCAGACCCCTCCTGTTCGCGCACAGGGAGGAGATCGAAGAATATTCGCGGATCGAGAAGATCCCTTTCCGAACGGACTCATCCAACGCGAAGGACGGTTACACCCGGAACGCCGTCCGCCACCATGTCCTCCCGCTTCTGAAGGAACTGGTTTCCCCCTCGGTGGTCGACAACATAAACCGCTCGGGGGACAATTTTCGCACGCTTGCCGCGTATCTACAGGAAGAGACGACAACGGTCCTCGCGGAGTGCACGACCTCCCGGAGCGCCGGCACGCTCCGCCTCTCGGCGGCCGGACTCCTTGCGCGGCCCCTCCTGCTCCGGCAGCTTGCGGTTCTTGCGGCGATCGAGGAGGTCTCGGGCGCCCGGCCTGCAAGCGACAGGGTATCTGCCGTGCTCGGGCTCCTTGAAAAGGAATCCGGGACACTTGTCACAGTGCCGGGGGGAACCGAGGCGGCCAGGGAGAGGGACGAGATTGTCATCCGGCCCCGGGATGAAACGGCCGGGTTTTCGATCACCGTGGATGCCGGCCGGGTGTTTACGACCCGCGGATTCCGGTTTGCGAGCCAGCTCGTTGAGGCCCGCGGGGAGCCTGCCGGCAGGCAGACCGAGTACGCCGATGCGGAGCGCACCGGGGTGCAGGGTCTCACACTCAGGAGCTGGCGCGAGGGGGACTGGTTTACCCCCCTGGGGATGAGCGGCCGGAAGAAGCTGAGCGATTTTTTCGTGGACGAGAAGGTCCCGGTCGACAGGAAGAACCGGATTCCGATACTCTGCACACCGGGCGGCGACGTCATCTGGGTGTGCGGGATGCGGCTTGACGATAGATTCAAGATCACGCCGGCGACGCGCCGGGTACTGAAGCTGGAATACTCATCACCATCGGCCGGGTGACATGGCGTCCCAGATCACTGTGAACGGCGACAGGTTCGTCGAGATGATAAGCGAGCGGCGGATCAAGACCGCCGTGAAGCGGCTGGCAAAGGCAATCGACAGGGACCATAAAGGAACGACCCCCGTTTTCATCGGCATCCTGAACGGGTCGTTCATCTTCTTCGCCGACCTGATCCGGGAGGTCACGCTGGACTGCGAGGTCGATTTCCTGAAGCTTTCGAGCTACGGCGACGCCAAGATCAGCTCGGGGAACGTCCGCCTCCTGAAAGACCTGAACTGCCAGGTGGAGGGGCGGGATATCATCATCGTGGAAGATATCGTGGATACGGGGCTCTCCGTCGAATATATCCGCCACCTCATCGAGCCGCAGAACCCCCGGTCGCTGAAGGTTGTTACACTCTTATTCAAGAAGGACTCGGTGAAACCGGGGACACACGTTGACTACGTCGGCTTCAGCATACCGTCCGATTTCGTAATCGGGTACGGTCTGGATTACGCGCAGCGCGAGCGCAATCTGAAGGCGATATATCGTTTGCATGCAAAACCGGCCCGGAAGACAACCGGGGCGTAAGAGAGGAGCAGCACAGCGCGATGGACGAAAAAGGCAGCCAGGACAATAACCGCAGGAACAACGACCCGGACAAGCGCCGCCAGTTCAGGCCCCAGCAGAAGGGGAAGCGTCCCGGCCAGCAGTTCCGGCAGGACGATGATTTCAACTGGAACAAGGTGCTGAAGGTCGTCATCAGCTGGTCGGCGATCATCCTGCTCGTGTTCGTGGTGATGACCCTGTTCAAGGGGACGGAAGGGACCGAGACGGAGGTCTCGTACAACGAGTACCAGTCGTTTCTCGAGAGGGGCCTGATCACCGAGGCAACGATCAAGAAATCGGAGATCACGAATTTTGATTTCCACGGCACGCTCCGGGAGGCCACGCCGCTCAACCGCGGAGGGAAAACCATCAACGTCACACGGTTCACCCTGACGCTCCCGATCCTCGACAGCGAGGTCATCAAGGCGTGGAACGACAAACAGGTGAAGTTCACCATCGTCAAGGAAGACAACCAGTGGATCAACGCGCTTGTCGGCGCGCTCCCCTGGGTGCTCCTTCTTGTCGTGTGGCTCATCATCATGCGGCGGATGCAGGGCGGCGCCGGGCCGCGGGGGATATTCTCCTTCGGCAAGAGCCGCGCGAAGATGCTCACCGAAGGGGCGTCCAAGGTGACGTTCCTTGACGTCGCCGGCGCGGACGAAGCCAAGATCGAGCTGGCGGAGATCATCGAGTTCCTGAAAGAACCGACCAAGTTCCAGAAGCTGGGCGGCAAGATTCCGCGCGGCGTGCTGCTTCTCGGCCCTCCCGGCACGGGAAAGACGCTCCTGGCCCGCGCCGTGGCAGGCGAGGCGGGGGTCCCCTTCTTCTCGATCTCCGGCGCCGATTTTGTGGAGATGTTCGTCGGCGTCGGCGCGAGCCGCGTGCGGGACCTGTTCGAGCAGGGGAAGAAGAGCGCGCCCTGCATCATCTTCATCGACGAAATCGACGCCGTGGGGCGCCACCGCGGGGCGGGACTCGGCGGCGGGCACGACGAGCGGGAGCAGACGCTCAACCAGCTCCTTGTCGAGATGGACGGGTTCGAACAGAACAGCGGCGTGATCATCATCGCCGCCACAAACAGGCCCGACGTCCTCGACCCCGCCCTGATGCGGCCGGGGAGATTCGACAGGCAGGTCGTCGTCGACCGGCCGGACGTGAAGGGGCGCGAAGGGATACTCCGCGTCCACACGAAGAACATCCCGCTCGCGGACGACGTGGTCCTTGAGACGCTCGCCAAGGGGACGCCCGGGCTCGCCGGGGCGGAGCTCGCCAACCTCGTCAACGAGGCGGCGCTCCTCGCCGCACGGCAGAACGACAAGGCCGTCACGATGCACCACTTCGAAGAGGCGAAGGACAAGGTGATGATGGGGATGGAGCGGAAGAGCCTGATCATCTCGGAGAAGGAGAAGAAGGTCACCTCCTACCACGAGATCGGCCACGTCCTCGTGGCCCGGATGCTCCCCGAGGCCGACCCGGTGCACAAGGTGACGATCATCCCGCGCGGGCGCGCGCTCGGGCTGACGACGTACCTCCCGATCGACGAGAAGCACACGTACTCGAAGGCCTATCTCGAGGCGATGATCACCTACGCGCTCGGCGGCCGCGCCGCGGAACGGCTGATTTTCCACGACCTCACGACCGGCGCGGGGAACGACATCGAGCGCGCCACGGAAATCGCGCGGAAGATGGTGTGCGAGTGGGGGATGAGCGACAAGCTCGGACCGCTCACCTACGGCGCGCGCGACGAGGAGATCTTCCTGGGCCGGCAGATCACACGGAACAGGAACTACAGCGAGGACACAGCTATCTCGATCGACGAGGAGATCAAGAAGATCGTCACAAGCGGAATGAAGAGGGCGGAGAAGATCCTGAACGAAAACCTCGACACGCTCCACCGCCTGGCTGCCGCGCTCCTGGAGAGGGAAATCCTTGACGGCGTTGAAATCGACGCGATCATCCGGGGCGAACAGCTTCCTCCCGTCGAAAAGAAAGTAAACGGGGAATCGGCAGCGGCCGAGACCCGCACAGTCAAGAAATGAGTCTTCCGCCGAGCGTCGAAGAGAGCTACGGTACCGAGGTCATCCGGAAAGGGATCCACCTCTTCTCTCTGCTGATACCGGTCGTCTATTATTTCATCCCGAAATCGACGGCGCTGGCCATCCTTGTGCCGCTGACGCTCCTGTTCGGGCTTTCCGACATCGGCCGGCTCTTCGTCCCCGCATTCGGCCGCTTCTACAACACCTATTTCGGTTTTCTCCTCCGCTCCCACGAGCAGAACGACCGCGGGCGCCGACTCAACGGCGCGACGTACGTCCTGTTCGCCGCAACGCTCCTCGTCCTGTTCTTCCCCAAGGTCATCGCCATCACCGCGATCGCGGTCCTGATCATCTCCGACACGAGCGCCGCGCTCATCGGCAGGCGCTACGGGAAGCACAGGTTCCTGAGCAAGAGCCTCGAGGGGGCGGGAGCGTTCTTCATCAGCGGACTGGTTGTCGTGGCCCTCGCGCCGAAGGTGGAATACACCGCCCCGGAATACGCGATCGGCGCCGCCGCCGCGCTCCTGGGCGCCGTTGTCGAGGCATCGGCCATCGGGCTCGACGACAACCTTTCGATCCCGCTCACGGTCGGCGGCGCCATGTGGATCCTCTACCTTGTCTTCCTCCCCGCACTCAATCTCTTCAAGCTCGACGGGATCGCCTGACATGACCCGGCGCGCCTACCTTTCCGGGGGGATGGAATACGCGGCGGGCGAAGGACGGGACTGGCGTCTGGAGATGCAGACGTGGCTGGAGGGGGAGCTCGGATGCACCGTGTTTAACCCGAACGCGGAGAGCGACAGGCTCTTCGCCAGGGAATTCCCCGGGGTGAACTTCCGCGGGATGAAGAAGACCGACCTTCCCGGCTATATGGCGATCGTGGAGAGGCTCGTGTCGATCGACTGCGACGAGATCGCCGTGAGGACCGACTTCGTCGTCGTGTACTGGGACGACGCCGCGCAGCGTGGCGCCGGCACGAAAGGGGAGCTGACGATCGCGCACTTCTTCAAGAAGCCGGTCTACATGGTCACTGCGATGCGTCCCGAGGCGATACCCGGCTGGGTGCTCGGCTGCGTCACACGCATCTTCCCCGATTTCGCAGGACTGAAAGCTTTCCTTACCGCGGCAACGTAGGCAATTCTCCGAACGCGCAAAGGAACGGATGAGAAGCTGGAGAACGGACGTCCGCATCGGGGCACCCGTCCAGGAAGTCTGGGACGCCCTCGTCAGCAATTCCGCCGCCTTCCCGTGGCACGGGAACGCGGAGGGGGCCGAAGTGAGGGCCACGGGGCCGATCGTCCGCGGAACGAAAGTCGAGATCGGCGGCCCGGGCGGGACGGTCCTGATTGTCGACGAGTGCGAGCCGCCCCGGCTCCTGAAGCTCACCGTCGTCACCGGCTCGACCAGGGGGGAGTCCCATTTCGAACTGCACCCCGCCGGAAACAACACCGACCTCGAGCACACACTCCACCTGGACCTGAAGGGAATGAGAAGGTTCCTGGGGATCTTCGTCGGCAGAAGCCTGAAGAACGAGTTCCACGCCCTGCGGGACAGGATCGAGCTCGCCGTGTCCCGGCAGGCCCGGCAGTGATACTGTTCCACCGAACTGCACACACCGATGAGAGGAGAACGATGCATATGCGGACGCTGACAAGTGCCATCTTCATCGCCGCGCTGGCGGCGGGATGCGGCCCGAACGACTCCTCCGCGCTCGACCCGGGCGCCTCGGCCGAAGTCCGGGGGGCGGTCAGGCTCCTTGCGGACTCCATTGCGCACGACCTGACACACGACGGGCCCACCGCATGGCTCCGCTACTTCGAAGTCTCGCCCGGATTCTTCATGGCTTCCGAGGGGACACTCACATTCCCGAACTACGACTCGGCGGCGGCGTTCGTCCCCCGGTTCGCCTCCGGGGTGCGCCGGATAGCGCTCTCGTGGAGCGACGTGCGCGTCGACCCCCTCCGGTCTCGCCTTGCGGTCATGGGGGCGTCGTTCGCGGAAGCGATTACGGACACCTCGGGCAGGGAGATCACCATCGGCGGGTATTTCACCGCCGTGGCCGAGCAGACGCCGTCGGGCTGGCGGCTCCGCGATGCGCACTGGTCAATGGGGGGTAACGCGAAATAGCGGAAACGCTGTCGCGCGGGGTCGTTATTTCCGCCAGAGAACGGAG